>CAUWDL010000001.1:0-34953 GCA_963557285.1 uncultured Bacilli bacterium
AATAAATTGACGTTTCTTTTTGTTTGTACATCTATTTAGTTTTCAAAGATCTCTTCTGCTTGGAATTCTAATTCTATTGAGTTTTCTCAACAAGCAGGGTTTATATAATATCATATGCGATATTAGAAGTCAACAATTAATTATTAAATTAATAATTTTGGCTAATATTTTATATTTGCCTCGTGACAACTTAATTATTCTATACCTAATAGCATACGCATTGCAAGCATTATTTTACTTTTTTTAAAATAAACATTATTTAAAAACTCTCGTTGCTTTGATGGCCTTTTTCCACTTTTTATCAATTTCTTTTATCTTCTCTTTTGACATATTTGGGATATATTCCTTTTGATATAAATGAATACATTTAATTTCATTAATATCTTTCCAATAACCACTGCAAAGACCTGCTAAATAAGCAGCACCAAGTGCTGTTGTTTCAAGACAATAAGGAATTAAAATTTTAGATTGTAATATATCAGCTTGATATTGCATTAAATAAGAATTCGCAGTAGCTCCACCATCAACCTTTAAAATTTTAATTTTCTTTTTGGAGTCTTTTTCCATCGTTTTCATTACATCTTTGCTTTGTAATGCTATGGAGTTCAATGTCGCTCTAATAAAATGTTCTTTTTGTGTTCCTCTAGTTAACCCAAAAACAGCTCCTCTGCATTCATCATCCCAATAAGGCGCTCCTAAACCAACAAAAGCTGGTACAACATAAACACCTAATTCATCATTTACTTTATTAGCGTAATTTTCTGTTTCGTAGGCATGTTTAATCATTCGCATTTGATCACGTAGCCATTGGACGACAGCCCCACCAATAAAAACACTACCTTCAAGAGCGTAAGTTACTTCTCCATTTAATTCCCAGGCAATTGTTGTAATCAACCCATTTTTGCTGAATATTGGTTTATTGCCTATGTTCATAAGCATGAAGCACCCAGTTCCATATGTGTTTTTTGAATCACCTGCATTAAAACAATTTTGCCCAAATAAAGCTGCTTGCTGATCACCGGCAACGCCAGTAATTTTTAAATCTTGTTTTAAAGCTTTTGCGTATCCAAAGAAATAACTCGAAGGATGAACTGTTGGCAAAATGCATTTAGGAATATTAAATAATTTTAATAATTCCTCATCATATTCCATTGTTGAAATATTAAATAGCATTGTTCTACTTGCATTAGTAACGTCAGTTTTAAAAATTGTATGATTACTCAACTTATACATTAACCATGTGTCTATCGTTCCAAACATTAACTCGCCTTTTTCGGCGCGTTCTTGGCCATTTTCAATTCGATCTAATATAAATCTAATTTTACTAGCACTAAAATATGGATTAATTATTAATCCAGTTTTTTCATGAACAATATCTTCATATTGTTTCCATTCACTACAAATCTGTGCACTTTGCCTCGATTGCCAAACAATAGCATTATAAACTGGCATTCCTGTGATTTTATCCCAAACTACTGTTGTCTCTCTTTGATTTGTTAAACCGATGCAATCAATATTATCATATGTTAAATTACATTTTGCTAAAACATCATTAATCACATAAATAATACTTAGCCAAATATCCAAAGCGTCTTGTTCTACCCAGCCATCATGAGGAAACAAGCACTTTACCTCTTGCTGAGATTTGAAAAATACATGTCCTTTTTTATCAAAAAGCATTGCTCTAGATGATGTTGTTCCTTGATCGAGAGCTAATACATATTCTTTAGCCATAAAGCACTCCTTATATCTATATATATTATTGATATTCTTTTATATGAAATAGAATTGTAAAATATGTTTTTACAAAGTCTCTAGACATAACCTTCAACTTTTCTTTTTTCTTTGTTGAATAATTTGAAATTTTATCAAGATATATCTTTCTTTTTTTAATAATATCTAATTTTAAATTTAAAATCGTTGTTTGTTTATTAGCAACAGCAACCTGATAAATAAAATCAGCCATATCCCTAAAGTCTTTCTTTTGATACCTAGGTAGCCAATCATTTATCGAATACTTAATTGCAAGACTATATTTGCTCTGTCTTTTGCTTCTAGCTAATTTGCAATATCTTGAATCGCTAGAAAACTCCCATGTAATAGGATCATGTGCATTGATATTTGATTTATATGATTTAACAACCTCATAACTATTTCCTTTTTCCATTAACATTCCTATAACAGAATTGGACGGAACAATTTTAATGAGTTTTTTATCTTCATAATCAATTTTTATCTTAGGGTCACAAAATCCTGGGCCATCTAAATTATAAACTTTATAAATCCTATTTTTAATTTTTTGAGAGGCAGTTATATAAGTATAAAATGCCAAATTGCCACCTTTGGAATGTCCAACAAGAATTATCGGTTTATCTGTCAAATCAGCTATTTTATATGCATATGCTTTTGCCAGTTTCTGAGAAGGTATTTTATCTTTAAAGGCTAGGTCTAAGTCTTCTTTCCATCCTACAAGACTTGTATCAGTGCCCCTAAAAAATACTAAAGCGTAACTCTTTGATATCGCTGTAAACGCAAAGAATTGTGTCGCTTCATCTTCGTTTTCTTTAATATTCGCAAAATAGCCTATTCTCGTTAAATGATACCTTTTGCATAAAAGCAAATCTTTAATTACTTTTTCAGCTTCTTTAGAATGTAAAAAACTGCGTGATAAAATTAATGAATTCCTTTTCCCATGGAATATGCTAGCTGGAGCTAAATTATGTTCTAGATTATATTTTTTAGTTTTACTACTACCATTAAAATCTGCATAACTTAAAATTGCACCTGCAACAATATCAGCTTCGCACAAAGGAAATTCGTCATATGTTTTATTGCGATAAATAGTTAAAAATTTGTTTATGTTATTCGCCATCTTTTGCAATCTCTTTTGTTGCTATAATATCTACCCCTAGGCCTCTTACATTTTCAATAATAACTTGATGCATTTTTATCGGTGCATCTACAGTAATTTTATCAATATCTTCTATAACATCTTTTATGATATCTTTTGGAAGATTTTCACTCGATTTACAAGGACAAACTGAGCACTTTGAGCCATTCATTTTAAAAGTCGAAGTTAAGCACCTTCTTGGATCTACAAGTTCTTGTTTTACATAATTAAGTCCTCTTAAACAAGTATATCCAGATATATTTCCGTTTTCATCAACTTGAATATGACATCCTTTCGGACAAACTATACACGTAAAATGCTTTATGCTCATAATTCTTTTACCTCTATTGTAACATTATCAAATTTCGTGAAATCAATATCTTTTAAAGTTATCTTTTTCATTTCGCTTGGCAATAAATCATTACTTTTGATCGATTTAATAATTTCGTTATTATTTTTAATAATAATTTCACCTTTTTTTATAGGTTTTTTGACTCTAAAAGAGAATTCAACAGATTTTAAATTTTCATACACATGAATAATATTTGGAAGCACATAATTTACGTTATTGTTTTCACTAACATTTATTGTTTTTAAACATTTATGCTTGCCATTATTGATATAATTTGCAGCATTTTTACCAGCAATTTCACCTTCAAGTGATACAAAATCTACCAAATCGTGGACATGCAAAACATTTCCGCAACTAAATATTCCTTCAATGGAAGTTTCTAAATTTTGATCAACAAAAGCGCCTTTAGTTTTGTTATAAACTTTACCTTTTGCATTCGCTAGCAAAGCATTAAAAGGATATAAACCTACACTTAATAACAAAGTATCGCATTTAATAACTTGTTCTGTGCCTTTTATTGGCTTTAAATTATCATCAACATCTGAAATTTCGATTGCTTCTAATTTAGGTTTTCCGATAATTTTGGTAACAGTATTATGAAGTCTTAGTGGAATATTAAAATCGTTTAGGCATTGAACGATATTTCTATTTAATCCATTTGAATAAGGCATTAATTCGCTGACTCCAATTACATTTGCACCTTCTAACGACATTCTTCTTGCCATTATCAATCCGATATCGCCGCTTCCTAAAATATATACATTTTTCCCAACAAGTCTACCATCAATATTTAAATATTTTTGTGCTATTCCTGCAGTATAAACTCCTTGAGGTCTTTCACCTGGAATTGATATTTGTCCTCTTGTTCTTTCATTACAACCCATTGCTAAAATTATAGCTTTAGCTTGAATCGTTTCTACTCCTAATGTTGAATTAATTATTCTAACTTCTCGCTTTTCATTAATGCTTAATACAAGCGTATCTGTAAAAGCTTCAATGTTACGTTTTTTAAATTCAACAATATATCTCCATGCATATTCAGGGCCAGTTAATTCTTCTTTAAAACGATGTAATCCAAAACCATTATGAATACATTGATTTAAGATTCCACCTAACTCAGAATTTTTTTCGATTAAAAGGATATCTCTTGCACCATTATCATAAGCACTGATAGCTGCAGCTAAACCAGCGCTACCACCACCAATAATTACCAAATCTTTATTTATCATTTTTAATACCCTTAACATTATATTTCATTATTTCAGTTCCAAGATCGCTATAGCAAATCTCGCCAACATCTTTATTTAATTCACGAGCTAAAATTTTAATCACTTCTTCTTCACAGAAAGTTCCTTGGCATTTGCCAAATCCAGGTCTACAACGCTTTTTAATTCCTTTAACAGTTGTTGCACCACAATTTCTATGGATTGCATCAACTATCTCACCTTCAGTAATTTTTTCACATCTACAAATCATATGCCCATAACGAGGATCTTTTTTTACTAAATCATTGTAATCTTTTATGGAAAGATTTGCTAATTTTAAATGTTTTCTTATTCTAGGATTAAAATCAGGATTATCTTCTAATACTAAATTTCTTTTTATTAAATCACTAACATATTCTCCTATAGTGAGTGAACTAGCAAGTCCAGGAGACATTATTGCACCAAGATTGAAGAAATTTGGCGAAACCTTACTTTCCTCAATAATAAAATCGCCTGTTAAGGAATTAGCTCTAATACCAGTGAATTGTCTTATGTTTTGTTCAAAAGGAATATTTGGTATTAATTTTTTCGCCGTATCTTTTAAATAAGATAATTTTTCTTGAGATGTTGATGTATCTTGCTTATCACCATCATCATTAGTTGGACCAATTATATAGTTATAACTAGTTGTTTGAGATATCAAAACACCTTTCCCTAATTTAGTTGGACACATGAATAAAGTGTGTTTTACCCGTGATGCGTTAAAGTGATCTAATACATAATATTCTCCCTTGCGAGGAATAACTTTAAAGTTATCAGCACCAACAAAATGAGCAATTATATCACTATTTAGACCAGCGCAATTAACAACAACTTTTGACTTAATTTTTTCTCCGTTATTTAAGATTACAACATACTCATCTTCGTCTTTTTTAATATCAACTACTTCGGAATTTAATTTTAATTCAACGCCATTATCCATAGCATTTTCCATTAAATTAACACAAAGTGAAAAAGGAGAAACTATACCAGCATCTTTACAATAAATTGCTTTTTTAGCTTCTCTATTTAAATTAGGTTCCATTTTTAGAAGTTCGTCATGATCGACTATTTTTGCTGAAACACCATTTTTGCTTGCTCGATCTAGAAGTTCATTTAAAGTTTCGACTTCTTCATCGCTAAACGCAACAGTTAGTGAGCCAATTTTATAAAAAGGTACATCTAGTTCTTTGCATGTCCCTTCCATCATTCTATTCCCACGAACATTAAAAAATGCTTTTTTAGTTCCTGGTAATGGGTCGTAACCACTATGCACAATCGCACTATTAGCATTAGTAGTTTCATCACCCACATCATTGTGTTTCTCTAAAACTAAACACTTTACTCGATTTCTCGATAAGTACCTTGCGACGCTAGCGCCAATTACACCAGCACCAATAATGATTACATCAAACCCATTATTCATAATTATTTTTTATATTCCTCTCGATTAATGCTGTCTTCTTTATGGAAAGTAGAACCATGGTATCTCTTGTGCAACTTATCCAAATTATATTGTGCAACTTCTTCAAGAGAAATTCCAAGTCCACTTGCAGTCTCAGCTAAATACCATAATACATCACCAAGTTCATCCTTTAAATGTTCTTTATCTAAATCATGACCCTGGTATTTATATTTTTTTACTATATCGCAACATTCGCCAGTTTCACCAGCAAGACCTAAGACACCATTGGTTATCATATCTTTTTTTCCATCTTCGCTGATTAAGTTGTATGCCTCTTGCTGATAAGTATTAAAGTTCAATTTATCCATTTTAATCCTCTATTTTTTCGAAATCACTTGCGCCATGTTTACAAAGTGGACAAATAAAATCAGCTGGTAATACATCACCTTCATAAACGTATCCACAAATCTTACAAATCCATCCTTTTTTCTTTGTATCTTTTGCAGGTAATGGCTTTATATTTTTTTGATAGAATTCATAAGTTAAGCTCTCTTCATTACTTAAAAGTTCTTTATCTACTACTTCTAAAATAAAGCCATAATGACTTCCTAAATCAATCACATCTTTAACTTTTAAAGATATATAAGCATTTGTATTTTTTGTTAAATAGTTAACTCCGTTTTTTGCGATTTTATAATCATTGAAATTTTCAAATTTATTAACATCTTTGCCAGAAGCAAATCCAAATCTTTTAATCAAATCAAAAGAGGTATGTTTTGTTAATACTGACAAGTTGCAAACACCAGTTTTCTTAAGAGCATCAGCGGTGTGATTTTGCTTATTAACAGAAATCATTAATAAATCTGGATTTTGTGAAATTAAATTTGCAGTATTTACTGCGCATCCGTTCTGCTTATCACCATCTTTAGTTGATAAAATATAAAGCCCATAACTAATTTTAAATAATGGGTCATTATTTAATTTTTGTACAGGGAGAGATTCTTTAATGCAATTTACTAATTCATTAATAGCAGGTAAATTTTCAGTCTTTACTGATGATTTAAAAGTAACAGTATTACCTATTTGTTCCCAGCCTTTTAACGGTGAAAGAATTTCTTTGATTAATTTTCCACTATTTGGAGCCCATGAGCCATTCTCCACAATTGAAAATTTTCTATTTTGTAAATTGTGATATTTTAAATCCAATAAAAATTCTTCAACTGGCGTAAATATGCCCATGTTATATGTGGATGAACAAACAATTAAATGTGAGTATTTGAAAGCTTCTGCAACTAAATAAGATTTATCAGTTTTTGCTGCATCATAAATTTTAATTTGATCAATTCCACTTTCAGCTAATTGATCAGCAATTAAATTTGCTGCTTCTTCAGTGTGACCATAGACACTTCCATAAACAATTAAAGCACCATTTACTTCAGGTTCGTAACTAGCCCATTTTGTATACAAATTAATAAAATAAGATAAATCTTGTCTCCAAATTGGTCCATGTAAAGGGCAAATAGTTTCAATTTCAATTGTACTTGCCTTCTTTAAAGCAGCTAAAACTTGAGTACCATATTTGCCAACAATATTTGTATAATATCTTCTCGCTTCATCTTCATATTCTTTTTCAAACGAAACTCTATCGGCGAATAAGTTACCATTCAAAGCGCCAAATGTGCCAAAGGCATCAGCGCTAAACAATGTTTTTGTTGTTGTATCGTAAGTCATCATAACTTCTGGCCAATGGACCATAGGAGTAAATACAAATGTTAATTTATGTTCTCCAAGATCAAGAACTTCAAATTCTTTAACAACTCTTACATTCTTTGGACAGTAGCCTTCATTATAATTTTTAAACATAACTAAGGCTTTTTCACTAATTACTAAAGTACAATTTGGATACATACCAAGAACATATTTTAATGAATAAGCATGGTCTGGCTCCATATGATTAACAATTACGTAATCTAATTCTTTGCCATCTAATAATTCCTTAATTTTTACAAAAAATTGTTCATCAACACTTTTATCGACTGTGTCTACTAAACAAGATTTTTGATCTAAAATTAAATAAGAATTGTAACTAACTCCGTTTGTAAGTGGGTAGACATTTTCAAACAAAGCAAGTCTTCTATCACTTCCACCTACATAATAAGTATCCTTTGAAACTAATCTTTTTGTAAACATTTTTATACCTCACATAACTTCACTAATAGTATATCAAACAACAATATCTTTGATAACTAAACTGATATTTAAATATTATAATTTTTTAGAGAAATCATTAGAATATTATTGCTTAATATTACTAATATATTAATTGTGACCTTTTAATCCACAAATTAATTGATCTCTTAGATTTTCCTTTAACTTAAGGTATTTTAAATCATCATATTTCGAACTTACAATTGCTACATGATAAATGCCATCTTCTTCATAATAAATAGCATCATAATCTTTAGATAGATCATATATACACAAATCATTGAAATCCTTATTTTTAAAATATTTTATTAATTCTTTATCATCATCAGAATTGATTATATATTCATTAATTTCAAAATCTTTGCTTACGTTATACACATAGTAATATTCTTGATTTAAATAAGCAATCGAAATCAATTCATACATAGAATAATTAGGATTGTTTTTAGCTATAATTTTTAACGCATCCAATAGAGTTTTTCCATCACCTAATATTTTAATGAAATCATCATTCACCTGAGCCTTAGTTTTTGGTAATACATGAGAAGATAAATATGCATTAACAAATTGATTATCGTAAAAAGCATTAAGTACAGGTAACTTTGTATAAATTTCAAGATATCCGATAAGATGTTTTAAAGCCGCTATAACTTCAGAATCTGATAAATCATAGTAACGGTGTTTTTTATTATGAAGTCTCATATCAATATAAAATTCATAATCACCTTTTCTAGTACTAGCATTTTCATGAAAATTACAAATTTTATTAATAGCATAAGTCATATAATGAACATTTATAGGCAAAACAAAATTTAAATCATCTTTTTTAAAATATTTATTAAGTTCATCAAGTGAGACATCAACATCATATTCATCTTCTGTTAATCTATCTTTATATATAATTAAATTTCCAGTTGGTGTATATACACTTATTTTTTCAATAAAATTAGTGATATATTTTTTATCTTTATCGAGCATTTCATCTTTTACTTTTAGAGTTGATGCAATACGGCCTGGCACGATTCTTGATAAATCAGAAATAAAATCATTATAGAAATCTGGATAGTGTGAATAGCCATTAAAATCAAGAATTTCATAATTATCAAAAGTAATTTTTATTCTATAATCAATTTCATCTTGTACCTTAAAAGGATACATTGAATCAACTGTTAAATTATGAAAATCATATTTTGCAAATATAGCTTGAACAGCTTCTTTATTTAAAGAAAAAGTTTTATTATCTTTTCTAATTTTAAAAATATAAACACCTTCCTCTAATTCAAGTGAATAGGCTCTCATTTTGTCCTTATTACCTAATTCACGGTATTCAAACTTCAAAACATTTATCATTATATTTTCCTCTTTGAAATTATAATATCACTAATACGTCAATTATCAATATTTAAGCCTGAAAAAAGCATATTAATATTCGAAAATAAATTTAAAACTTTAATTTAAGCCTTTATCGATCATAAAATTATAAATTTGTGTTTTTAATATAATTTAACAAGCACAAGAATGTCTCATCGCTAAGATCGTGTTCAATCTTGCAAGCATCTTCTTCTGCTACATCTTTTCTTACTCCGATGTTAACAAGGAAATAAGTCAATGTGTCATGTTTTACTAATGTGCTTTCAGCAACATGTGTTCCCTTATCAGTTAAGGTTATTTCGCCAGTTTTTTTGTCAAAAACGATATAACCTTTTTCTTGTAATTTTTTAATAGCAACGCTAACGCTAGGCTTGGAATAATTCATAAATTGAGCAATATCAATTTGCCTTACAACACCTTGTTGCCTTTTTATCATTAAGATTTTTTCTAAATAGTCTTCTTCAGACTTATTTCTATTATCCATGATAAGTCCTCCACTTATTATTTTTTCTAATTATAATAAATTTTTGCAAGAAATAAAATACCTTTATATTATTTGCATCGCTTGTAATAAAAATTTAATAGCTAGTGCAATAAAAATAATACCACTTATAAACGGAGCAACTTTTTCAATTTTACTTCCAATCTTTTTGCCAAGTATTAATGTAATAAACGAAGTAGCAAAAGTTACTATTCCTATAATCGAAAAAGTTATCATTGCATTCGATATAGATAAATCAACATTAATAAATCCAATCGTTAGAGCATCAATTGACGTTGCAATACCTTGAATTATAATTTCAAATAAACCTAAATGCTTTTTTTCATCACTTTCTTTATTTTTTACTAAATATTTCTTTTAAACCATCATAAATAGATTTTAATCCTAGCAATAATAATACGGCAAAAGCAATCCAAGATATATAATCAGAAATATAATCTTTTATAATATATCCTAAAAAATATCCTATAACCGGCATTAAGAATTGGCATAATCCAAAATAAAAAGGGACGCCAATAGATTTCACTCTAGACATTTGGCTATCTTTAATGCCATCACTAGCTGATGCACACATCGCATCGACAGACATTGATAACGCTAAAATAAAAGCAGTTAAATAATCCATAAATACCTCTAACCTTGTACAATTAATAAAAACGTCCTTTAAATAGGACGTTTTTTAATGCAAATTTATTTTTTAATAAGCTTTTGCAAATAGAACTACATATTTAGCTTCTTTGCCACATACAGGACAATGGTCATCAAAAGCTACTTGATCAAATGGAATGCATCTAGCTGTTGCATTAGTGATTTCCTTAATCTTATCTTCGCAAGCTCTATCACCACACCACATCATTTTACAATATCCACCTTCATTGACGATTTTTTGAACTTCTTCGAAAGTATGTGCTTCTTTAATATTTGCTAAAAGATTTTTCAAAGCTGCTGAATACATTTCCTTATGAATTGCAGCTAATAAATCTTTAACTGTTGATTCAATATTGCTTAAATCATATTTTGATTTTGTACCATCGTTTCTTTTGTGTATCATACAAGAATTATTAGCTAAATCTTTTGGTCCAACTTCAATTCTTAATGGTACTCCCTTCATTTCATATTCGCTAAATTTCCATCCAGGAGTTTTGTCACTATCATCGAGTTTTACTCTAAATCCAGCTTTTTCTAAAATCTCTTTTATTTCTTTTGCCTTTGATAAAACTCCTGGTTCATTCATTTTAATTGGTACAATTACTACTTGAATTGGCGCGACATAAGGTGGTAAGACTAATCCATTATCATCACCATGAACCATAATAATAGAGCCGATTAATCTTGTAGAAACACCCCAACTTGTTTGATATGGGTTTTTAATTTTTCCATCTTTATCTAAATATTGGATTCCAAACGCTTTGCTAAAGCCATTTCCGAAATAATGAGTTGTTCCGCTTTGTAAAGCTTTACCATCATGCATTAAAGCTTCAATTGTATATGTCTCTAATGCGCCTGCAAATTTTTCTTTTTCGGTTTTTCTACCTTTAACAAATGGGATTGCAAGTAAATCTCTTCCCATTTTGTCGTATATATCTAGCATTCTTAATGTTTCTTGTCGTGCTTCATCTTCACTTGCATGCATTGTATGGCCTTCTTGCCATAAAAATTCACTTCCACGTAAGAAAGGTCTAGTTGTTTTTTCCCATCTAACAACTGAACACCATTGATTATATAATTTAGGCAAATCACGATATGATTTAATTATATGCGAATAATGTTCACAAAACAGACATTCACTTGTTGGTCTAATGATTAATTTATCTTGAAGTTCTTGGCCACCACCTTGAGTAGCAATTAAACATTCAGGAGCAAAACCTGCAACATGATCTTTTTCTTTTTGAAATAACGATTCATTAATTACCATTGGCAAATAAACGTTTTCATGTCCAGTCTTTTTAAATTCTTTATTTAAATAATTTTGTATTTCTTCCCAAATTGCATATCCATATGGTCTATAAATTATGAAGCCTTTTACTTCCGAATAGTCCATTAATTCAGCTTTTTTACAAACATCTGTATACCATTGTGCAAAATCTTCATCTCTACTAGTAATTGATTTGTTCTTAATATCCATTTTTTATTTCCTCATTTCTTGTACATATTTAATAGTTTCTTTTGAACTTTTCTATCTAAAGGTAAAAGCATTGGTGAACTTTCTGAAATAACCTTATTAGAGAATAAGTATACTCCACTTTTAACTAAAAGTTCAATCTCACTCCAACTCTCAGCATCAACACTTACAATTGGCAACTTGTATCTTATCAATTTATCAAGCAACGATCTTGTAGCCAAATAATCTTTGCTTTCATTCCTTGATTTATTCGGTGAATGAGTATCTATTAAAAAGCCATCAAATAAGCTATATGTTTGATTACGCAAATTATAATCACCATATTTCATTTTTATATATATTTCATAATCTTTTGATTGTAAATTTTTTAAACTCATAAGTAATTCATTATCAGTTTCTCTATCTACCATATCATTGTTATCGATTATAATTCCAATCTTTGTGTTTGTTGCCAAATTCATATGAGGCAAGCTTCTTAAAATGTAAGGAATTTCGTGAATTTTTGCATAAAAATACAATCTATAATTATTATTATCTTTTTCATTATTAAAAGTTGGAATCATTTTTCTAGCTATCATAGTAAATAATTCTTTATCTAAATTATATTTAAGAGCATATGATTTAACATCGTTTATATTTCTAAAGAAAGATCCTCTTGGTCTTACTGAAGCAATATATCCTTGAGTCAATATACGTTTATTCGCGATTTTAACTAAAGGTAAATATTCTATTGAAATCAATTGCATTTTGATAATCTTTGTGACTTCAGCCTTATAATTTTCTTCAACATTTCTACTTTCGTTATTTTCATTTTTAAATAGCAAACTTTGTTTTCCACTATCATGTAAAAGTCGTGCGCAATTTCTAAGGGTCTCATGAGCCTTCATAAAATCATTATCAAGCTCGGATGCTTTGCTTCCAACAATTGTAAAGTTATATGATTTATTATAACCATGAATTTCTAAAACTTCATTTATAGTGTTAATCGTTTGCTTTATTTCTTTAGAGGCTTGATACTCGTTTTGTTGCTTTGTGCTCAAGATAGTAAATTCTAAAGGATTATCATTGTTAAACATTACATAGTAATTTAACGCGCTTTTATTTTTATAAATCGCATTAGTTATTATATAACGATATTCATATTCATTTATTCGTAAGTTTCCTTCAGGCTTCCTATAAAATCTAATAACATATAAACTTCCTTTTTGAAATAACCCATGCGCATAAAAACGAGCAATTTCACTCATTTGAAAGATAGCTTTTTTAAAAACACCTTTTTTCATTTTATTATATTCGCTAGGTAAATTATTAAGTAAAGTTGAATCTAAATAAATTAATCCTTTTTCTTTGTCTACAAGCGTAGCCTTAAACATAATTCTTGAACAGTATGTTCTCTTATTACTTTTTAATCGTACGTCTGTTACGAAAATAGCTTTATCATTGCTTAAAATTTCAGTCTCTCCAGCAACATCTAAAAGCCAAGAGTTTAATTTATTTTTTTCACATTCTTCGAACTTTTGTAAAAATTCTTCATAACTAATTTTATTTACTTCTTTCAAATCTCGAAAATTAAAAAATTCTACAGTTTGCGATTTAAAATCAATAATAAAAGTCCTATTTATAGTAAATTTCTTTTTTAAATTGTCTTCATAAATTTGCTCATTTCGCTTGGCATAAAAAATATAGGCACCTATGAAAAGCAGAAGCAAACTGATAATTACAACACTAAAAATCAAGAAAGTCATTGCGCTTTCGTTATTACTTCTTGCCAAAAAGACGAATTGAACATTCATACATGTTATTTTATAACAAAACCTAGTAAATCTCAATTTTATATATATTTCACGCAAATTTCTTTGTATAATATTTCGTATGGAGAAATACCCAAGAGGCTGAAGGGGTCAGTTTCGAAAACTGATAGAGGTGAAAGCCTGCGGGGGTTCAAATCCCCCTTTCTCCGCCATTAATAAGATTTAAAAAAACGTAGTTCATTATCATTGCACGAACTACGTTTTTTATTACTTTCCTTGAATTTCTTCGTCAATAGCTTTTGCAGCAGCTTTTCCAGCACCCATAGCAAGGATAACAGTTGCAGCTCCGGTTACTGCGTCACCACCGGCATATACATGTTCACGACTTGTAAGTCCGGTTTCTTCTTTTGTAATGATACACCCATGAGGATTTGTTTCTAAGCCTTCAGTCGTTTGTTTAATCAATGGATTTGGTGATGTTCCGATTGAACAAATTACACAATCTACATCGATATCTTTATATTTACCAGTTCCGATTGGCTTTCTTCTTCCACTAGCATCAGGTTCACCTAATTCCATAACTTCGACTTTTATTTTTGAAACTAAATGTGTTTCAAGATCACCAATGATTTCGACAGGATTATTTAATAATTGGAAATCCACTCCTTCTTCCATTGCATGATGAACTTCTTCTTTTCTTGCAGGCAATTCTTCAAGACTTCTTCTGTAAATAATATAAACATGCTCAGCACCTAATCTTAAAGCGCATCTCGCTGCGTCCATTGCTACATTTCCGCCGCCAATAACAGCGACATTTTTAGCTTTTTCAATAGGTGTTTCGCTATCTTCTAGATAAGCTTTCATTAAATTTGTTCTAGTTAAATATTCATTAGCTGAATAAACGCCTTTTAAATTTTCACCAGGAATTCCTAAAAATCTTGGTAATCCAGCACCAGATCCTATAAAAATAGCTTCAAATCCATATTCTTTTTGTAATTCATCAATAGTAATTACTCTACCTACAACCATGTTAGTTTCTACTTTTACGCCAAGTGCTTTTAGTCCATCTACTTCACGTTGAACAATTGTTTTTGGCAATCTAAATTCTGGAATACCATAAACAAGAACACCACCGGCTAAATGTAACGCTTCAAAAATTGTTACATCATATCCTTTTTTAGCTAAATCACCAGCACAAGTCAAACCTGATGGTCCAGATCCTATAACGGCAACTTTATGTCCATTTGGAGCTGGTTTTTTAATGTCTTCTGGCTTTGAATGGGCATTATGATAATCAGCGACAAATCTTTCTAGTCTTCCTATTGCAACTGGTTCAGAACCAGGTCTAAGGCCACGTGTACATTTCATTTCACATTGAGTTTCTTGAGGACAAACTCTGCCACATACTGCTGGTAAAGAACTCGATTCAGAAATTATATTATATGCTTCTTCAAAATTTCCTAATGCAACTTGATGTATAAATCCTGGAATATTAATGTTTACAGGACAATGAGCAATACAAGGAGTATTTGGGCATCCTAAACACCTTTTAGCTTCATCAATGGCCATTTCAGCGGTATATCCTTCAGCAACTTCTTTAAAATTATGTGCTCTGACTTTTGGATCTTGACTTGGCATTGGATTTTTTTTCATTGCCATATTAGGCTTATATTCTTTAAACATTATTTAGCCTCCTTTTTGAAAAGATTGCATTTAGCTTCATCGTAAACTTTCTTTTCAAATGCTTTATACATTGTTCCTCTTTGCATAGCTTCATCAAAATCAACTTCATAAGCATTAAAATCAGGACCATCGACACATGCAAATTTTGTCTTTCCGCCAACAGTTAATCTACAACAGCCGCACATTCCTGTTCCATCAATCATAATTGGATTCATCGAGCATACACATTCTGGTACACCATATTTTTTGCAAGTTTGAGTAACAAACTTCATCATAATAACTGGCCCAATGCAAATTACTTTATCAAATTTCTCACCTTTGGATAGAAGTTCTTCTAACGGTACGCAAACATTACCTTTATTTCCATTCGAACCATCATCTGTCATTTCATAATATTTTCCATTTGCGGCTTTAGAAAATTCATCATGAAGAATAATTAAATCCTTATTTCTAAATCCAGTAATTGCCGTTACATCTTTACCTAAATCACCAAATGCTTTCGCGATTGGATAAGCAATAGCAGTTCCTAGCCCACCTCCAACTACACAAACTTTTTCTCCTGTAAGCTCAGTTGGTCTACCAAGTGGTCCAACAAAATCATGCAAACAATCACCTTGTTCTAATTTATTTAGCTTATAAGTAGATGCTCCTACAATTTGAAAGATAATTGTTACAGTACCTTTTTCTCTATCAAATCCACCAACAGTTAACGGAATTCTCTCCGAATTCTCATCGGCTCTTAATATTATAAATTGCCCTGGTTGAGCTTTTCTAGCGATTGCTGGTGCTTCAATTTCAAACAGTGTTTCTGTTGGATTGAATACGTGTTTTCTAACAATTTTATACATCGTTATACTCCTTTTAAATACGTATAAATTATATGCTTTTTTAGCATAAAAATAAACCTGTATTAGAGACTATAAAAGTAAGAAAAACCCTTTTGTCAAAAAGTAAATAAATTGATAAATTAAATGCAATTAAAATAAAATAAAATTGCAAAAATTGCATTTTTTCCTGCAAAAATTTGAAAAAGTTTTTTTAAAAAAAGGAAATTAAAGATTAAAAAGCATTATAAAACTATTTAGTCTATAAGCATAATTATTAAATAAATTTTGCTAACAATAAAAGTGAAATCACTTATAATAAAAGAGATTTTTACCATTTAAAAACTATTTAAATAACAAATAAAAAAGTTTTATTCTTTAACTAGTTTTCCTAAATATTTTTCAACATTAAGTAAAGAGACTGTGGCTGTTTCTTCATCCATAAATAAATCATCTAAAAAGGTTACAACAGCTTCTTCATTTTGCTTATCTAAATAAACAATACGTGCAAGTCTATAGTTGTGTGAATCATCAAACACTTTAACTATATTTCCTATTTCAATTTTTTTCTTATAATTCATGATACTATTATAAAAGACAATTAATTAATTTCGCATATAAAATAATAAATAATTCAATAACATATTAAATAACTCCTTTCACTAACACAAAACAAAAAAGTAAAAGTTTTTTCATTTTTTTCAAAATAAAAACCCTGTTTGAATAAATCTCAAATAAATAAAATCATTTAATTAAAGATTCAATCCAATATTACAGGGTGAATAAATTAATTTGTGTA
This sequence comes from uncultured Bacilli bacterium, assembly GCA_963557285.1. Taxonomy (GTDB): domain Bacteria; phylum Bacillota_I; class Bacilli_A; order RFN20; family CAG-826; genus Onthovivens. The sequence goes on from CAUWDL010000001.1 coordinate 17,152, forward strand.
GTTATCGAAATAGCCTTGAACAAGTATAATAGGCGTGCCTTTATCACCACTTCCACTTGTTAAATCGCAAAGGGAACCAATCAAATCAGTTAATTGTCTTGGTGTTGTCCCTTGAGAAGCCATTTGTCCAACAAGATTCTTTTCTTTATGCTTAATTTTTTCTTCAATTGCTTTTTTAAGTTCTTCACCTTTTAGATTTTTAAAATCATTATCAGCTAAATACTTAAGCTTTAATTCGTTAGGTGTTCCAATTAAACCATTTGTGTAAAATGGTGAAACAACTGGATCAGCTAACTCCCAAATTTTTCCTTGTGGATCTTTAAAGGCTCCATCACCATAAACCATTACTTCAACATGTTTTCCAGTTTTATTTAAAATATTGCTTTGAATTTTCTCAACAAGATCTTGTGAATCACGAGGGAATAATTTAATGACGTCTTCAGTTGATTTATTACTTCCTAGTAATCCATAAGTCTCGTTAAAACCACTTCCATTAATAGAAGATGTTAATAAATCATCTAGACTATATACTTTTTGAGCCCCATTATTTAATAAAATACGTTTTGTTCTTTTTCTAGTATGAATATCACAATTAATTACATTTTTTGTATAATTTAAAATAGTTTTAGCTTGGTTTGCAAATATGACTTCGACTTCAGCGCCGCATTCCTTAATAAGATTTGAATAATATTCAACATAATCAACACCTGTAAATTCATGTTTTGCATATCCGAATAATTTTCTATATGTTTCTAAGTCAAGTACGTCGCTATATGGATTGATTCCAGCTTCATCGATTTTATCTAATGAAACCAATGAATTGCCGACTTCATCGCTAGGATAACTAAGCATTAAATAAATCTTTTTAGCTCCTAAAGCGATACCTTTCAATACAATTGCAAATCTATTTCTTGAAAGAATTGGAAATATGACACCGATTTCAGAATGTCCAAATTTGCTTTCAACATCATCCTTGATGTCATTAACAGTACAATAATTTCCTTGAGCCCTAGCTACAATAGATTCAGTTATTGCTATAACATCTCTATCACGTAGTTCAAATCCATCTGTTTCACCAGCATGGAGAACAGAATCAACAACAATCTTAGATAAATCATCACCCTCTCTAATAATTGGGCATCTTATACCTCTAGAAACAGTACCAACATTTCTTTCTTTCATATTTTTCCTCTCTTAGAATAATACATTGCACACAATAAAAGCAGCTTTCAATAAGCATTTTTTAATTATATACTATTTTATTTTAGCATAATAATGTGTGATTTCAGTTATGTTTAATAAATATAAATAACTAGTGACACACTTGAATTTATAAGCATCTTCTAGAGTAATACATCTCTTAATTAAAGCCATAATTCAACTCGCTTTTACCGGTGATTATTTTAATACATTTTTAAAAAAAGACAACTTTAATTATAAACAAAATAAAAATTTTAGTTTGCATATAAAAAGCTCTGCCTATAAAGCAGAGCTATATTAATATTATTTTTAGAATTTATAAGGTTTATTATAATAGCAGCACTTAAAGAGTTCTTCCATATGTTTATCATCGATTGGGTTTGGGTTAGTTCCTGTGCATGCGTCTAATACAGCATTATGGCTTATAGTAGCTAATTTTTCCTTAAATTCATCTTCATTAACACCAAATTCTTGCATTGAATGTGGAATGCCTAATAATGTATTTAATTCATGAATTCTATTGATTAAGCCTTGAGTTTGTTCGTGAGCATCTTTGCCTTCAATTCCTAAAGCTTGTGCAATTTGTGCATATCTTTCCAATGCTACTTTGTTATTTGCATTATATTCAATAACATGTGGAAGGTACATTGCATTGGCACATCCGTGTGGAATATGTCCTGTTGAGAATGCTGCACCTGTTTTATGAGCCATTGAGTGTACAATGCCTAATAAAGCGTTTGAGAATGCCATTCCAGCTAAACATTGCGCATAGTGCATATCTTCTCTACCTTTTCCTTCTGGATTATTGAACGAATCAACTAATGATGTATTAATCATTTTAATCGCTTTTAATGCTAATGGATCTGTAAAAACAGTTGCCATAGTAGAAACATAAGCTTCGATAGCGTGTGTCATTGCATCCATGCCAGTGTATGCGACTTGTTTTTGAGGTAATCCTCTAACGATATCAGGATCAACGATTGCAACATCAGGTGTTATTTCAAAATCAGCTAATGGATATTTAATACCCTTTGCGTAATCGGTAATAACTGAGAAAGCAGTAACTTCAGTTGCAGTTCCACTTGTAGATGGAATCGCGACGAATCTTGCTTTTGTTCTTAATTTTGGGAATGAAAATGGTGTACACAAAGTTTCAAAAGTTGTATCTGGATATTCATAGAATGCCCACATAGCTTTTGCAGCGTCAATTGGAGAACCACCACCAATAGCAACAATCCAATCTGGTTGGAACTTTCTCATTGCTTCAGCACCCTTCATAACAGTTTCAATTGATGGATCAGGTTCAACACCTTCGAATGTTTCAACCTCTAATCCAGCTTCTTTTAAATAATTAATTGTTTTGTCTAAGAAACCACTTGCTTTCATTGCATGGCCACCACAAACAACAATTGCTCTTTTTCCTTCTAAAGTTTTGAGATCTGCTAATGAACCTGAACCATAGTAGATATCTCTAGGTAATGTAAATCTTGACATATTATCCTCCTAACTTACCTTTCCATTTTTGGTACGCCATTATTTTAACAAAGCATTATTTTTTTGTGAATAACAAAATGGTAAAAAAATACTGAATTAATTTTAGTGATTATACATGAAATTATTTAAAAATTTAAAAAATTTCGATTACATCGATACTTTATTGATTTTTGGTCATAAAATTAACTTAATTTATTCACTTTAAAATTAAAGTAAAAACATTAAAATTTGATATTTTATTATAAAATATGATATTTTTATCAAAATAAAACGCACCATAAAATGGTGCGAATTATTAATATTTATATATAAATTCAGTTAAGTCCTAAAGGCTTCGCTTCATAATTAAATAAAGCTTTATTAATTGCGTAAACGTCATATACTTTTTTTCTTATAAAATAAACAACAGCTAAAGCAACAACAGAATTTCTTAATGAATTGTATCCTAAAGTTTTTACTAATGTTAAAGTTTCATCTTCATTTAATTGTAGTCCAATCGCTAATGCTAATGCTAAATTTTTAGAAGGTACACAAAGTTCGTCAGAAAACATTTCATTTAATAATAATGGTGAAATATTACTTCTTTGAATTAAGGTTTCTTTATCAACATTCTTTTCTTCTATAAATTGTTTAAGTTGTTCAACAAACTTTCTATTAACAAATATAGGTTCGTCTTGCATCTTTGAATCGAAATTATCAATAATAAAATTCTTAAGTTTTACGTGTTCGTCTTCAGTTAATAAATCTGGAAAATTTTTAAATATAACAAGATAAATAACAAAATCTTTATGATCAGCTAAAAACTTTAAAAATTCATCTTGTGCAACATCATAAGCATCGCTTAAAGGATAATTAAATTCGCCACTTAACAAAGGAAAAGCTACTGATTTATATCCTTGTTCTAAACATATCTTAAATACTGATCTATATGCGCTTCTTAATAATTTTTCTTCATTGTGCTTACCGTTGATATAAATAGGAGCTACAGCATGAATAATTCCTTTACAATTTGTCAAATTAAACGAAGGAGTTAAAACAGCCTTTCCTACATCACATCTTCCGATTGCTTTACACGCTCTACCTAATTCTGCATCACCTGCTTTATGAAAAATAGCACGACCAACGCCTTCAACCATTTTCAGATTTACATTACTTGCATTAACGATAGCGTCTACATTACTTGCGACTAAATCACCTTTTTTAAGATAGAATGGCATTTTTATTCCCTCCTAATAATGCTTGAATTATAGCAAAAAATTCAATTTTTTTGTATAAATAACAATCACTTTTCTATTTTAATTATTAAGATAATATTATTTAGTATTTAATACTAGATTTTTAAAAGTTTTGTTTTATGTTATATTTTTTTAGATTTAATTTGTGGAGGAATATTATGAAAATTTGTATTATCACTGATGAAAACGCAGGTTTTACAACTGAAGAATTAAAAGAACTCAATGTTGCCTTGGTTAAAATGCCAATTCTCATTGATGGAAATGAATATTTCGAAAATACCACAATTAAATCTGAAGAGTTCTATGCAAAACTTAATAGTGGTTCAGACATCAAAACAAGTCAACCAGCTCCTGGGGCTATTCTTGAGTTATGGGACAATCTTTTAAAAGAATATGATGCTCTTATTCATATTCCAATGTCTAGTGGCTTAAGTGAGGAATGCAATACATCAAAAGTTTTAGCTAGAGATTATGAAAACAAAGTATTTGTTGTAGATAATCATAGAATAAGTGTTACTTTAAAAACAGCTGTTAGAGACGCAGTTAAACTTGTTAATGACGGAAAATCAGCAAAAGAAATACAATCATATTTAGAAAATGACGCCTATAACACCTCTATTTACATCATGGTTGATACGTTAAAATATTTAGTTAAGGGTGGAAGAATTACTCCAGCAGCTGCTTTAATTGGCGGAGCACTTCATGTTAAACCTATTTTAACAATTAACGGCTTAAAACTAGACGCTTATAAAAAAGCTATAGGAACAAAAAAAGCTAAATTAATTTTAATTAACGCCATTAAAGAAGATTTGGCCCAAAAATTTAAAGATTTTGATAAAAAAGATTTAGTGTTTCAAATGGCTTATACACAAGATATCGAAACTGCATGTGAGTTTAGAAAAGATTTTGCAGAGGCTATTGAAGTCGATCCAGATTCTATTGAATTAAATCCACTTTCATTAAGTGTTGCTACACATATTGGCCCTGGCGCTTTAGCTGTAACAGTTACGCACAAATTATAGTTATTTATTATTGATTAAATTTATTAATGCATAAGGAACACCTAAGTCATCAACATTTTTTGTAACAAATTTAGCAACATCCTTACATTCTTGAACAGCATTTCCCATAGCAATTCCAACAAAGTCTCTAATCATTTTAAAATCATTGCCAGCGTCACCGAAAGTAAAAACATTATTTTTATCAATAGATAAATACTTTCTTAAAAATTCTACGCCGACACTTTTGTCGGTGTTTTTATTTATAAATTCAATATAAATTGGAGCTGTTCTAACAATTTGATAACTTTTCTTTTCGCTTTCAGTTATTTCACTTTCAAATTTTGAAGATAAATCCTTTTTACTTGCTATCATAAATTTTAAGATTGGTGTATCAAGAGGTAGAGCTCTATCTTGGAACATAAAAGAAGTGAAGGTACCATTACAATTTGTTTCTACTTCAATATACTTGTCCAATTTAAAACAGCCGACTTCTTTTTCGGTATAAGCATAAATATTAGCATTTTCACAATTGAAAATGTTTTTATGATTATTTAAAAAATTATAATAATCAATTAGTTTCAAGCAAGATAAATTTAAAATTTCGCCATTTTCCTTGCAAACCTCGGCTCCATTTGCACAAATAGCGAACTTCTTTCCGCTAGTAAATTGATTTAAATATTGAATAATGCCCTGATAAGGCCTTCCACTTGCTATAGCAACTACATCTCCATTCTTCAATAGATTGTTAATCGAATTAATAACTTCCTGTCTTAAAATTTTATCTCTACCTACTAAAGTTCCATCTACATCAAAAACAAATAATCTCATAATAAAAATTATAAATAATGGATTCATCATATTCAATTAAGAATAAAAAGTGATTATAATTTAATCATGTCAGATAGAGGAATGAAAAAATGGATGCCATTTTCAAGTCTTGTTGAGCAAGGCTCTTTTCTCGATAAAATGATTTACGAAAAAAACAAAATTTCAAAACCTCAAGTTAGTATAGAACAATCAAGAAAAATAGATAGAATTCTAAGAGAATATCATAACGAGACTCTTAGTATGACAATTTATATCGACGGTTACTTATACACCTATGACGGTAAGATTAAAAAAATAGATGTTTCTAGTAAGCAAATCTTTCTAGAAGACATCTACGTTCCTATTAAAAATATTATTGATATTGAAGATCCTGATCCCTTTTATGATGTTTATTAATATCCATATTTTTCTTCTCTTCTTGTAAAGAAAGGATATAGTAAAAATACTGTACCAAATAATATTGATGTAAGACCTTTTAAAATACTATAACATAAATATAATATTCCACTTGTATTAAAAGTAATATTCGCACAATCAGTAAAATAAAGCGATGCATTTGCTACATTAGCAACAAAAATAATAACACCTAATACTTTTAAAATCGTTAAAGTAGTTTTACTTTCGCGTCTATTGAGTTTTCCTAGAAATACAAAATATAAAATTCCAGCTAATGATGATGAAAATAATGTCGTAACTAATGCAGCATTTAAACCACTCAAACCATTACCTGCTAAGCCAAAAACTAATTGGTCGATTGCAGGGAAAATATACTCAAATATACAAATAATAAGTAAGTTTTGATTAACTAAACCAAGTCTATTAGATTCCTTTGCAACTAAGAAATTTTTGGTTAGCATTAAATAAAATAAACAATTAATTGCTGTTAAGATAAGTTGATAAATACTATCACTCATATTAGCGCTTGATGTTGCATAAAAGCCTAATGCAACTAAACAATTTATAACAGCTAATCCTGTAGCAATTGCACCTAATGTGCCTACATGAAAACTGCGTAATTTTCGCATAATTTTATTCTTTAACTCGTTCATAATTATTCCTCCGGTTTGATTAAGAATTCAAATTCATATTTGCCTTTTTTAGTAAGTCTATATTTTTTATGAACAGGATCTAACCATGAATTATCACCGCCACACCCTCTAACATTTCCTAAAATATCTAAATATGTATATTTAGGATTTGGAAGTTCGTCCATATGTGTAGCATTATCTATTTCAAAGGCACTAAAAGGCAAGCATTTAAAACTAAAACTTTTATTTAAGCTATAAAAGCTAAGTTTAATATCATTTTTGCCAGTTACCTTAACATATCTAGTAAAAGTATGATTCCCACATTCTTGTGGTTCAATATAGTTAACATATTCATCTATTGGATTAGATTTGTAGTTACCAATTTTAATTCCTAAATAACGATCTGGATAATTATCTTCTTTGCCCAAACCATAGTATTCAAATTCATTAATTAAATATGGTAATTTAAAAGTAAGTCCAAATTGATTGAATTCAGGATCAAATAATCCTTTATGATACTTTGCAGTAACTTTAATATCTCCACTATTAAAAACTTCATAAGATATAGACATTCTTCTGATCCTTGGTAAATCAGTAATAAAATATCTATAAATTATTTTTATTGATTTTCCGTTATATTTTTCAACTTTTATTGAAAAATTTTGAGGTACAAAGGTTTGTGTTTTTGAATAGCCATAATAACGAGATGAAAAGAGGCTAAAAATATTTCTTTCATTTGCACTAATAGGTCTAAAGAAAGTAAATTTAGGATAGCCAGAAATAAATTCAGTTCCTTTAACATTTAAAGAAATAAGTCCACCACTTGTAGCATTAAAGCCACTAAAGATGTAATTGAAATTTTTGCCTGCAATCCCTAAATTATAATTGCTTTTATAAATTTTAAGTTTGTTAGAGTTATTCTCAGTAAATTGTGTTGTTGTAGACTCGTATTGTGAATTAACTAAACAATCAAAGAAGCCTATTTCGTAATCCTTGCTAGCATAAGATGTATCTTCTTTAAGATGGTACGAAATTCTTATAGTAGATTCTTTTGCTGTATCAAAGCTTATCTTTGTTATGTCAAAATCATATACTTTTCCAGCAGGAATTATTAACTCAAAGTAATCTTCTTTTTTAACTTCGCCATCTTCCAAAAGAGTGAGCTTAAAATAATATTTTGATGTGTCACAAAACAAATTATTATTTTTAATCCTTATAAAACTATCAACACGTTTAAAACTAATATCTTGATAGTTATATTTCATTATTGAAACTTTTGGCGTAGGCTTTCTATCACTAAATAAAATGCCATCAGCTACAAATGAACTATCATTTGGTCTATCATCGAAATCTCCACCATATAAAAAGATTTTTCTATTTTTATCGTATATCCCTTGGTCAACAAAGTCCCAAATAAAGCCGCCTTGAAAAGATTTGTACTTTTCTAGTAAAGCCATGTATTCATCGAAATTTCCTAAGCTATTTCCCATGCTATGTTCAAATTCACATAAAATAAAAGGCTTTACTCCATCTCCAATTTTCTTAAAATGTTTTTCGATATATTTAGGTGTTGAATACATTTCGCTTGTTACATCGCTAATATCTAAGTATTTTTTGTCTTGAAAGCACCCTTCATAATGAACAAGTCTTGTATCATCAAGCTTTTTAAGAAGCTCATAGCTATTCTTTAAAACTTTTCCACCATACGATTCATTTCCTAAACTCCACATTATTATGCAGGCGTGATTTTTGTCACGTTCATACATACTTCTTGTTTTGCTCAAAACAAAATCATTAAATTCTTCATGATCACCAGGCAATATATTTTTTCTCTTTACTTTATTTAGTGGATTTATATGTAGCCATGTACCATTTGTTTCTATAGGTGCTTCATCGATAACATATAAGCCATATTTATCACATAAATCATAGAAAGATTTTTTATTTGGATAATGAGAGGTTCGAATAGCATTACAATTATGAGATTTTAAAAATTTTATATCAGATTCGATTAATTCATCACTCATCACTCGGCCATGATTGCAATCAAATTCGTGTCTATTTACACCTTTTAAAATAAGCCTTTTGCCATTTAAAATTATTACACCATTTTTAATAGATATATTTTTAAATCCAAAATTACTTGTGGTATATTCAATTTCTTTATTATTTTTAACAAGAGATACTTCGAGTCTATATAAATTCGGTTCTTCAGCGCTCCATGGATGTACCTGATTTATTTTCTCACTTATATTTACTAGTGGTTCTACTATTTGTGCTTCTTTTTTTATTAATACATCATTATTGAAAGAAATACGATAAACTAATTTTACAAAAGAAATATCACCATCAATTTTGATATTTGCATCAAAAAAACCTGTTGTATTATTTTCGCTCAATATAGACTTATTTTCAATATCGACAATGTGTGCAAATGGTTGAATAACTAAATTCACATCTCTAAATATACCAGATAATCTCCACATATCTTGATCAAGAAACCAACTGCCTTTTGAGTATTTAAACACCATAAAAGCGATTCTATTAATTCCTTTTTTCACAAATTGTGTAATATCAAATTCAGTTGTGACAAAGTTTTTTTCGGAATATCCAACAAATTCTCCATTAACAAAGCAATATAACGCAGTTTCAAAACCATCGATTGAAATAATAATTTTATTCGAGATCCCTTCATCTAATTCAAATTCTTTAAAAAATAGACCTAACGGATTATTTTTTGGAGCATGTCCTATTTCTACTTGCTCTTTCCCGTCCCATGGATATTGAGTATTTACATAAATAGGTTTTAGATATCCATTAAATTCTAAGTGACTTGGAACCTTAATATCATCTAATTTTGTTATATCAAAATTAACATTAAGATAAGTAAAAACATCTTTATTAAAATTGTTTAAAAAGATGAATTTCCAATTGCCGTTAAGTGATACCTGATTTTCTTTTCCGTTTAAAAAAACTTTGTGATCTGAATGATCTATTATTGTGTTAACAGTATTAATTTTAGGGTTATCAATATAACTTAAATCTATAGTTTCCATATCTATATTATTTTATCGCGTTTCTTACTTTTGTCGCTATTCATTTTTTCAAAAATAGTTTTTTCTAAAGGGCTAACCATTTTTAAAATAAATAACATAGATTTGCCTTCGTCTAGAGGAGCACTAATATTTAATCCAACGTTCATATAAAAATCACCTTTGATTATAGTATTAGTTAAAGAGTTAAAATAATAAGAGTCTTTATCTAATCCTACTAGTTTTATATATCTAGCTCGTGTAGGTTCTCTTCTAAAATTATAATCAAAAACTAATGCTTCTTTTTTATTTTTAAGGACACATGACCATGTAGCATAATTCGTTGTATTTGGATCGTTTATAACATAATAATCTCCAAGCGTTATAATATGATGCCAAGTTTTGATTAAATTATTAATTTCAATGATCTTGTTTTTATCATATGAAGATAGTTTGCAAGGATCAAGTTCATAACCAAAAGTTCCAAAAGCAGCGATTATAGCCTTATCTTGGAGACAAACATTTCCTTTTAAACTTACATGTGAGCCAATTGTTGACAACGGGTAAAATAAATTTGTTGCGAATTGTATTTCAACTCTAGCCATAGGATCGGTTTCATCACTACACCATATTTGAGGTGAATAATATAACATTCCAAGATCAAATCTTCCGCCACCGCTTGCACATGTTTCTAACAATATGTTTGAATATTTTTTAGTAAACTTTTCTAATAAATCATACGTACCTAATGTAAACCTATAACATATTTCGCCTTCAGGAACTGTTTGATTTGCTGTTCCTATTTCACTAAGAAATCTATTGAAATCCCGTTTGCAATAATCAAATTTGTAATTATCAAAAATATGCTCTATTTTTTTAAATATCACATCTCTATCATTTTGATTTGTCAAATCTATAGTTAATTGATGCCTTAATAATGTAGGTTTAATTTTACGATTGTAAAGTGCGTATTCAGGATGCTTATTATAAAGATTAGAATCGAACGAAATCATTTCAGGTTCTATCCATATTCCAATTTTCATTTTCTTGCTATGAGCATAATCAATAATTTCATTTAAATTAATCTTTTCGGAATTAACATCCCAATCACCTAAAGAACACTTATCATTATTTCGTTTGCCAAACCATCCATCATCTAATACTACGAGTTCTATACCAAGTTTATTAGCTTCATCGAGAAAATTTTTAATTTTATTTGTGTCAAAATCAAAATAAAAAGCTTCCCATGAATTAATTAAAATAGGTCGTTCTTGATAAGTAAATTTTTTATTAATAATATATTCACGCGTAAAATCATGAAGAGTATTTGTTACTCCGTTTATCCCTTTATTAGAAAAACATAATACGCATTCAGGTGCTATAAATTCTTCACTGTTTTTTAACGTATAAGAAAAATTTTCTGAATTAATCCCAGCAAGAACTCTTACTTGTTCGAATTCATCTTTTCCAAGTTCGAAGCAAAAATCTCCGCTATAAATTAAACTGAGGCTATAAACATTGCCATACTCATAATTAGCATTAGATTCTTTAATCATTATTGCTGGATTATGAATAAATCCTCTTGCGCCATGATTATCTGAAATTATTGTTTTATTATGATTAATTGGAGTAATGTCAATTAATCTATCCATACTCCATGTTCCATGTAACGATAGACAATCATAATTTGATCCAAACAAATCCAATTCTAAAGAATTAATACGATTAATTGTAATTTCAGAATTTTCATTATTAATAACCTTACAATTTCTAATTAAAACGTTCAAATCATCAAAAATTGAATAATGTAAAATCAGATAAACGTTACTTCTGATATCTTTCAGAGTAATCGATAAAGTCTGAACATTTTTACTTTTTTCTATTCGAGCATGAGGCAATCCTTTAATTTCTTCCTTACCATATTTAATAGTATGAGATATATAGCGAAAATCCGTTAAACAAGAATTATCAACATTATTAATTATAGCAAACGCTCCTCTTTTATCCGCCGTTCCATACGTTGCACACTCAAAATTAGATGATTGCAAAGAAAAATAATAAGATTCATCACAAACTTCTTTACCATTTTCTAAATAAGCATGTCTTTCGGCATAACGCTCAGTTAAACGCTCAATATCTACATCTTCTAAATAATTTCCACAATATAAATGAATTAAATATCCTAATTTGTTTATATAAAAATAGTAAGAAAAATTTTTATTAAATAAATGAAATAGTTTTCTTTTTTCATCAAATGTAATCATATCAAATTACCTCATAAATACCTCCGAAATAAGGTGGCAATTTATTATCTTTATTACTTAAGGTTTCATAATTACTTATTATCATTTTTAATTTTAAAGGTGTATTAAATTTCGCAATTTTATTGCAGAAATTTAACAATATTAGATAAGTTCTATCTTGATACTTTCTATAAAAGCAGCAAACTTTTTTGTCTACGCTTCCTTTAATAAACTCACCATATTTTAAAACTTCATCGGAATTTCTTAAAGCTATCATTTTCTTATAAAAATTTAAAATAGAATTATCATCTTCTAGATTAGATTTTACATTAATTTTCTTGTACCTTGAGTTGATCTTAATCCACGGTTTAAAACCATCGTTAAATCCACCGTTTATTGAATCATTCCAAGCAATTGGAGCTCTAGCGTGATCTCTATTCAAAGTTTCATTTACCATTTTCCAAGCAACTCTATCTGACAAATGCGTAACTTTTTTAACAGTGTCAAATGCAGCTAATGCCGCACAATCTTTGCATTCATCTTTACTAATAAATTCATAATTAAGTGTGCCAAACTCTTCGCCTTGAAAAATAAATGGCGTGCCTTTTAAGGTTAGCAATAAAATTGCTAATAATTTTGCACTTTCATTATAATAAACACCTTCATCTCCAAACCTAGATACACTTCTTAGTTGGTCATGATTTTCTAAATAATTAGCAATATATGGAACGCCCGTTTGCCGTTTAAATATAGGATTGATCAATCTTTTTGCACTAAATTTTCTTTTTATTACAGGTAATAATTTCGACTTATCAGCATATATATGATCAAATTCAAAAAACATGTCTAAGCATCTTTCTTCAAGAAGTTTGTTGCCTATTTCTAAATTGATTTGCCCTGTTTCTCCAACCAAAAATGTATCATAATTATCTAAAACTTCTAATCTAAATTTCTTTAATATTTTAAACATTCCTTCTTGATTACAATAGTATTTAACACCTTTATTATAAAGTTTTAATCTAGAATCATTTTGTAATGTTGTTTTAAAAATATTATTTATAACATCACATCTAAATCCATATACACCTTTATCTAGCCGAAATTTTAATATATCTTCAACTTCTAAAATTACATTTTCATTCTTATAATTTAAATCTGCTTGTGTTGGGCAATATAGCCTTAAATAATATTCATCTTTTGAACCAGGAAGTTTTTCCCATGCCTTTCCAGTAAAACAGCTATCCCAATTATTTGGTGGTTTCTTTTCAGTACCTTTTCTAATAATATAGTAATCTCTATATTTGCTATTTGAGTCACTAATAGCCTTTTTAAACCATTCATGTTGTGTTGAAGTATGGTTTATTACCAAATCCATTACAATTAAAATATCTCTTTTTTTAGCTTCTTGAATAAGCATTTCAAAATCATTCATTGTGCCGAATCTAGGATTAATTTTCTTATAATCGCTAATATCATAGCCCATATCATTCATCGGTGAGTCATAAATTGGCGATAACCGAATAATTCCAATACCTAATTCTTTTAGATAATCCAATTTAGAAATAATTCCTTGTATATCACCCCATCCATCATTATTTGAATCTTTAAATGAAGCTGGATAAATTTGATATATGACTCTTTCTTTAAACGCTTTGCTCATTTTCTTTTCTCTCATTTATTTTTTGCACCATTAAAGAATGATTCTCTTCATTAATTTTATAAGTATATTTAGTAACGAAAAAACACGCTATCATCAAAATCATTGGAACAAGCGCAAATCCTACTTGAAATACTATCCTCTGCCACAATTCAACAGTCTTTAATATTTCATCAGCTTTTTCTCCAACGTATTGTCCTACTAAAGTAGCGTTATCACCAAATTGAATAATTGCATCACTTTCAAAACCACTGATTTGATTAGATATAGCTAAAAGTCCTCCAGCTAATAGTGAACCATATAAAATTACTTGTTGTATAGAGCTCCCCAGTTTAGCGGTAAACGCTCTTAAACTAAATACTGCCGATTCCCTTCTTTCGTTATATTTATATTCGTTATACTCGATTGAATCCTGAATATTAATGTATAAAATAAGTGAAATTATAGTTTGTGCAAAAAAGATTATAAAACCTAGAACACACATTAAAGGGTAAAATTGAAAAGGATCTAAGAATACATAAAAGAACAAGAATAAATAGCCAATAATTGTAATCCAAGAACATATTGAAAAAAGTTTCATTCGACTAATGTGAAATTTATTTGTTAACAACGGATATAAAAATTGTCCTAAAAGTGTCGCAACCGCAAATACAATTGTAAATATTAACTGATACGTCCCTGCAACTGAATAGCCAAAGTTAAAATAAAAATAATTTAATCCTAACGATACTAAAACTGATGAACCTGTGTAATAAAGTAAAATGCTAATTATTGAGCTTCGGACTTGATCATTCTTCTTCAAAACCAAGAATATATCTTTAAATTTCATATTTTCACTATCTTTTATGTTGCTTTCATCTTCCTTTTTCTCTTTCATAAAAACAACTAAAATTAATTGTGAAAGTGCATACAAAATAGAAGCCGCTAACGCAAACCATTTGTAAGAAATTGTATATCCTAATTTACTGGACAATATAGGGACTAAACCACCGGCTGCAAAACTGCCAATAGAGACAAATATCGATAATGTCGTTGTTAAATTAGCCCTAACTTTTTCTTTATTAGATAAAGAAGGCAGAACACTCCAAAACGCAATATCATTTATTGTATAAGTCATATCCCATAAAAAATAGAATATTGCAAACCATGCAACGTATGCCCATCCATGAACAGGTAACCAAAACATTAAAATTGTAACTATGCAACTTAATACAGCTCCTAAGCCAATCCATGGACGATATTTACCGAATTTTCTAAATTTAGATTTTTCGATTAAATATCCCATGATTGGATCGTTAAAGCCATCCCGAATTCTTAAAACGATTATGATAATTGTAATTGCTGAATACATAGCAACATAATCAGTGTTTTGACCGATGCCACAATATTGAGCAAACATCAACAAGAACATTGATACGAATTGATAAAGAAGGTCTCTAAACATTCCACTAGAGCAATAAAGCCACTTAGTTGCTTTAGGGACATTTTCACCCTCAAAGGTCTTATTTTTGAACATATTATTTCTCCAAAAATGTATTTCTTATACATCCATTATACAACCTTTTATAAAATATGTTCTAGAGGATAAATTATTCGTGTTTTATAAGCAAAAATAAAAAGTGACTTTTAGTCTATATATGTAAGACTAAACTAAGTCACTTTTAAAAAGTTTATTTATTATTTTGAGAATCTATATTTTTTGAAAGCTCTTAATCCTTCAAATTCTGCTTCATCGCCTAATTCATCTTCAATTCTTAATAATTGGTTATACTTAGCCATTCTATCTGTTCTTGAAGCTGAACCAGTTTTAATTTGTCCTGCATTGACAGCAACACTTAAATCAGCAATTGTTGTATCTTCAGTTTCACCTGATCTATGGCTAACCATACATGTATATCCGTTTGTTTGAGCCATTCTAATTGTATTTAATGTTTCTGTTAATGTACCAATTTGGTTAACTTTAATTAAAATTGAGTTAGCAACATTGTTTGTAATACCTTTCTTCAAGAAATCGATATTAGTAACAAATAAATCATCACCAACTAATTGAATCTTATCACCTAATTCAGCAGTAAGTTTTTTCCAACCTTCCCAGTCATTTTCTGCTAAACCATCTTCGATAGTGATAATTGGATAGTTTTCAACCATTTCTTTGAACCAAGCAATCATTTCATCAGCTGTCTTAGTTCCTTGTCCGCTCTTCTTTAAGTTGTAAACTTTCTTTTCTGAATCATAGAATTCACTTGAAGCAACGTCCATACCTAAGAAAATTTGTTTTCCTGGAACATAGCCTGCTTTCTTAATAGCTTCCATGATAAGTTCTAATGGTTCTGTATTTCCTTCTTTACAGCTTGGAGCAAATCCACCTTCATCACCAACACCTGTTTCATATCCTTTTGCTTTTAATACTGATTTTAAAGCGTGGAATGTTTCAACTCCTGCTCTTAATGCTTCGTGGAATGTTTCAAATCCTGCTGGAATAATGAAGAATTCTTGGAAATCAACTGTTGAATCTGCGTGAGCACCACCATTAACAACGTTCATCATTGGAGTTGGTAAAACTTTAGCAGTGACTCCACCAAGATATTTATATAATGGCATACCATATGATTCAGCTGCTGCTCTAGCACATGCTAAAGAAACACCTAAAATAGCATTAGCACCTAAATTCTTTTTGAAAGGTGTGCCATCGAGCTTTAACATTGCATTATCAATTCCGACTTGATCATCAGCATACATACCGATAATTTCAGGAGCAATTTTGTTGTTAACATTGTCAACAGCTTTTAAAACGCCTTTTCCACAATATCTTTCTTTGTCACCATCTCTTAATTCAAGAGCTTCGTTTTCGCCTGTAGATGCACCACTAGGTACAATTGCTCTACCAACAACGCCATCATCTAATGTAACTTCAACTTCAACTGTTGGATTACCACGTGAATCTAAAACTTCACGTGCGTAGACATCAATAATTTCTAACATTTATAAAATCTCCTTTAAAGACGTTAATATTATATATTAAAAAATTAAGAGGTTAAAGATATTTGATACATTTTAAGAGTTCCTAAAAAATTTATTTCAATAAATAATAAAGAGCTAGTTTTAAACTAACTCTTTACTAATAAATAACAATTTAAAAAATTAATTAGCACTTCTTTTTTCAACTACAAAATTAAATTGTTCACCTATCTTTTCAAAGCATTTAACTGACTTGAATCCAGATTTATTAAATTTCTCTATATATTTAACATCTACAACAGCTGATATTTTATCATATTTGTTATTAGCGATTAATTCATCACATTTTTTTAAAAATACATCTAATGCAAAATCAGCATCTGTTTTAGTAGTTGCAATAATTAATATATCACCTGATTTGTTAAAACCAATAGCGCCAACAGGTTTTTTATCATTATTAACGCAAATAAAAAATTTAGTATCTGATTTTTGATTTTTAGGTTGAGACATTAAGAATTTAAATTCATTTCCTAAATTAAAATCTGGTGCTCTTGCAATTACAATGCCATTAGAAGCAAATCTAGTAACTTCATCTTTATAACTATCTTTATAATCAACAATATTTTTCATAATTAATCCACACTAATATACACAGGAGCATATGTTCTTTGCTCTTCTATAGCATTAAACATATTTATATAATAAATTTCAAATCTATTGTATGTTTTTATTGTATCATTTATAAGAATGATATATAAAAAACTCAAAGCAGATATGAAGAAAGAACCAAATATAACATCATATTCTTTAAAATAATCAAAAAATCCACGACTACCTTCAAAATGCAAAATCGATACTAAATCTTGATGAAAATAATCAGTTAACATCAAAATAGAACTTAAAACCACTGATGTAATAGAAACAATAAAAAGAAGAATAAACAAGAATCTCACAACTTTTTTTAATCTAAATTTCTTTGTTTTCGGAACAAATTTTCTCAGTGTGATTTCTTGATTGGAAGTATTACCACCACAATATTGAAAATAAGGATCAATGTAAACATCTCTTCCATGCGTAGAAGTTATAATTCTTTCTCGCTTATCTTCTACAACAATATCATAAAATT
>CAUWDL010000002.1:0-31226 GCA_963557285.1 uncultured Bacilli bacterium
AATAAATTGACGTTTCTTTTTGTTTGTACATCTATTTAGTTTTCAAAGATCTCTTGCACGTTAATACTATTAATTACTGACTTACGTCGCGTGCTATATAATATTACTGCAATGAGTAAATCTTGTCAAGAATTATTTTAATATTTTTGAAATATTTTTTTAAATTCTTGTTTGCGTGTTTCTAAATTGAACGCGCTTGATAATATTACACCCTATCAAGCGCGCATTGCAAGTATTTTTTAATTTATTTTATTAAAATATGTTTTTTTGATTTATTTACTGGTTCTTCAGAAAATTTAAAGGCATCAAATACACTTCTAGCGATTTCAGAAACATCTTCTTTATTTGTGTATAATGTACAAAGTAATTCATTTTTTAATACTTTGTCTCCAACTTTCTTATTCAATACGATTCCTGCAGACATATCAATAACGTCATCCATAGTTTCTCTACCACCACCTAAATGCATACTTCCTAAACCAATAGCAAGTGCGTTAATCTCTTTTACATATCCTTCATATATAGAATAGATAGGTATCACTCGACTGGCGACTGGAAATTTTTCAGGATGAATAATATAGTTAGTATCTCCACCTTGAGCTTCTACAAACTCTAAAAATTTATTAAACGCTTTCCCATTATTTAAATTTTCGCGTAAAGCTTTTTTTGCATCTTCCTCATTTTCAAATATTTTTGCTTGATTAAGTAATATCGCACCACTATCAATGCATAATTCAGTCAAATCTTTAGGTCCTTCACCGTGGAGAGTTTTAATTACTTCTTTTATTTCTAGGTTATTTCCTACCGCCATTCCTAATGGTTGATTCATGTCAGTGACTTCTGCGCGAACATCTTTTCCTAAATGTTTGCCTATTGCAACCATAGTCTCAGCTAAAATTTTTGCGTTTTTCATATTTTTCATAAATGCGCCATTGCCATACTTAACATCCAATAAGATAGCATCAGTTCCGCTAGCTAATTTTTTTGACATGATTGAACTAGCAATTAAAGGAATACAGCTAACAGTCCCAGTTACATCTCTTAAAGCATAGAGTTTTTTATCAGCAGGAACTAAGTCTTTACTTTGCCCAATAATAGCAATTCCAATGCGTTTGACTTGTTCCTTAAATTCTTGTTCAGATAAATTTATCCTCATGCCTGGGATCGATTCCAATTTATCTAAAGTCCCACCTGTATGTCCTAATCCTCTTCCGCTCATTTTTGCAAGTTTAGCACCACAAGAAGCAATCATAGGACCAAGAATCAGTGATACTTTATCTCCAACTCCACCAGTTGAGTGTTTATCAACTTTAACTCCAGGAATATCACTCAAATCCATAACATCACCACTTACTCTCATTTCTTCTGTTAAGTCGGCAATTTCTCGATTGCTCATTCCTTTAATATAAATAGCCATCAATAGAGCACTAGCTTGATAGTCCTTTATTTCACCATTAACATAATTTTCTATAAAATAGTGAATTTCCTTTTTGTTTAATTCTTTTCCATCTCTCTTTTTTTCTATAATTTCTATTATGTTCATAAATTATCTCCATTTCTCATGCAATATATAGATTTTTGAATAATTTAAAATTATTATATATTACATGGACTTTATTTCAAATCTAAATAATTACCTTTCAGAAAGCTTTGTAAAAGACTTAATTTGTTCTCTAGATAACGAAAGAACAAATTCTCTAATCTTAAATACAAAAAAAATTTCTGAAAACGATTTTATAAAATTATTCCCAAATGTCAAAAAGCATGAGTTTTTGCCTTATGTTTACTATTATAGCAAAAACGAATACGAATTTGGCAAAAATTATCTAATGTTAGCAGGTGCTTATTACATCATAGATAGTTCTAGTGCGATAGTATCTTATTTATTAGATGTGAATGAAAATGATAACATTTTAGACCTATGTAGTGCTCCAGGTGGAAAAACAATTTCATTATTATTATATAATCATGATAAAAATTTTGAGATTATCGCGAATGACTTATCACACATAAGAGCGCTTGAACTTAGTAAAAATATTGAAAGAATTGGAACTGATAAAGTTATCGTAACAAATAACGATTTTTCTAGAATTTATCACAATTATTTCGAAACATTTGACAAAATAATTTTAGATGCGCCATGTAGTGGTAGCGCAATGTTTAGAAAGAACGAGCTAGCGAAAAATGATCGGTCTTATGAAAAAGTAATGAAATTGCAGGCTATTCAATTTCAGCTAATTGATATAGCTATTTATATGTTGAAACCAGGCGGAACACTAGTATATTCAACTTGTTCTTTCAGCAAAGAAGAAGACGAGGATGTCGTCTTATATGCTTTAAAAAATCATCAGGATATGAAGCCTGTAAATATTTTCAATAACAAAGGGTTTTATCGTTATGACTCTCTAAAAGAAAGTATTCATTTATTTCCAAATCTATATAATGGTGAAGGACAATTTATTGCTTTACTTAAGAAAGACGGTACTTCTATTAATTTCATTTCAAAAAAAATTAAAGCAGAAAAACAAAAATATCTAAATAATTTTAATTTAAATTTTAAAAGAGAAATCGTCATAAAAAATAAAATATATGCAACTAATAATTCATTAAATTTAAAACCTCTAAATTTGATTAGACCAGGTCTTGAAGTCGGAGAATTAACTAAAGATAACATAATTCCATCTTTTCATTTTGCACATTATTTAACTTTTAAAGATTCAATCGAGCTAAACGAAAACGAACTAAAATTATATTTGCATGGTGATGTAATTTACAAAAATTTAAAATTAAAAACTGGATATTATCCAGTTTCATACAATTCGATTAATATTGGGTTTGTAAAATTTGTTAATAATCAATTGAAGAATCTTTATCCAAAAGGTTTGAGACATTAAGATTTATTTGAAAATTTAAGTGTTAATTCCAAATCAGCATTAATTAAACTTTTTACACCTTCAGCACAAGCTTCATGAGCTTCGTTTGATACATCAATTGTAGTTTTTCCTTCATAATCGCTAGCGTAAATAACTTTGCTTAATTTTAAAGGAATTACATAACATTTATCTTTGCATTTTTTATCTAATATTCTTTGAGTTCCTAATAACGAAAATACGTAAATATCTTCTTTATTTCTCATTGCGCTTTTAAAAGTACCATAATGAAATTCTTGGACTTCATTTATATTAGTTTTATTTCTTGTTCCTTCAGGGAAAATAATCCAATCAAGTCCATTAATCGTTTTCATTTTTTCTTCTACTTTTTTAAATACTCTTAACTGCATCTTTAAATCGTCTCTATCAATAAACTCACCATCAAGAATTTTTACAATTCTACCAACCATAGGATATTTTGAAATTTCTTTCTTAGCAACAAATGTAATAGGACGCTTTGAATAAGCAATAAGAATTAATGGATCGGCATCACTTAAATGGTTACAAACAATAAAACGATTTTTTGTATTCTCATCAACTTTATTAAAATCATCTAAATTAAATTCTGATAAAGAAACGTTAAAAGATTTTAATAAATATCTAATTAGCCTTTGTACTTTAAAAAATCTTAATTTAATATCATACTTTTCTGGGTGTCTACTATATTTTAATATCCAGGTAAAATAAGAATAAAGCACTGGTACAATGCATTTAAAAACAACTTTGACATATTTCCACATATCTATTTTTTTACAAAAGCATTTATACTATATGGACTTATAACGCCATTTTGTACAAATATATTACTCTCTTGTAAATAACCTCCATCTCCAATTACTAGCTGATAATATTCATCAAAATATACATGAATAGGATTACCAGTAGGATTAATAGCAACAATAAAATTTGTATTATTGTTGTTTTCAGTATAAACACTTTTTATTAATAGTCCACCATTTTCTAAATCTTTAAATGATTTACTAGATTTTATTTGAGCAGGATCAATTCTAATAAAACCATATTTATGCTGAAGTTTTTTTAATTTAATCAAACTTTTCATATAAAGAAATGAATTAAATCTTTCGTCTAATAATTCATATTTAAATTTATTATATTCATCGCCTTCATTATATGTATTATCGTGAAATTTTTTACTAACGCCAATTTCTTGACCGGAATGTATAAAAGGTACACCAGATGAAAATAAAACGCAAAAGTTTGTCGTATTAACAATTCTCATAACTATGTCATTACTATGAATGCTTTTTTCTTTTACAATTTTGTCAAATAGAGTGCAATTATCATGACATTCGACATAATTAATCGATTGATTAGCGTCTAAAAATTTTGGTTTATATAAATAATCTACAACTGATCCCATATACGCATATTTAAACCCATCACGATATGATATATCTCCAAGAATATATCCGCCATTAGGCTGACACAAATCATTATTTCCTCTAACTATATTTCTAAAATCATCATTAAAAAACGCAACTTCTTTTAACTGAAAAGCGTTGAGGTAAGATGCTTTTTTATCGTGAGGAAGATTTGTATTCATATCCCACCCCTCACCATATATCATAGCGTCAGGTTTATTTTTTTTAATTTCGAGCGTAGCTTCTTTGATTGTATCAATATCAATAAGTCCCATTAAATCAAAGCGATAGCCATCAATGCCGTATTCATTCATCCAAAATTTCAAACAATCGATTATTAATTTTCTTACCATCGGCCTCTCAGTAGCTAAATCATTGCCACAACCAGAGCCGTTACATAAAGAGCCATCACTATTTTTTCTGAAATAATAATTAGGAACAACTTTTTCAAAAGCACTAAATTCATAATTATAAACATGATTAAACACAACATCCATGTTCACCTTAATATTATTTTCGTGAAATTTTGCTATAAGTTTTTTTAATTCAATAATTCTAGAATAAGGATCAGATGGATTAAGTGAATAGCTCCCTTCTGGAACAAAATATTGCTGAGGGTCATATCCCCAATTATATTTTTCATCTGGTTTTAGTTCGTCAACAGTTTTAAAATCAAAAATAGGCATAAGTTGTACATGCGTAACACCAAGTTCTTTTAAATAATCCAATCCAGCTTTATGTCCTTTTTTTGTAATTCGATTTTCTTCAGTTAATCCAAGAAATTTGCCTTTATTAACGATATTAGTATTTTTATCGATCGTAAAATCTCTTATACTGATTTCATAAACAATTGCATCAGCATAATTATCATAAGTTGATAATTTTTCATTGTTTAAATTGATATGAATTTTATTAAAATTAATTACTGCACTTTGAGAACCGTTGGCAGTGGATGCTTTTGCATATGGATCCGTAGTTTCAAAAGTTACTCCGCTATTTGTAACAACATATTTATATAATGCACCGTCAAAATCACCAATTAATTTTAAAGAATATACACCTTTATGTTCTCTATTCATCTTAAAATAATTATACGTGTTAGAGTTTTTATATTTAATTTTTAAAAATACACAACTTGCTAAAGGAGCCCATAACTTAAAAAGTGTCGATTCTTCGCAATACGTAAAACCTAAATCATCACCGTCATAATAATATTGTTTATCAAAATTTTTGAATGTCGTAGCATTATTAACAATTAAATTTGTAGTTCCAATATTAGAACATTGAATAAGACAATCATTTCCTAAAGTAATTAGTTGTGGCATTTTGCATTCAAAAATATAAATTCCATTAAAAAAAGTCTTTTTAGTTATATTCAAATCGCAGGTATATTCTCCATTAACAAGCAATTTAAACTGAATAGAATTCATTTCTAGATTCAATGAATAAATAGAAATTTTTATTGTAAAATAATCAATCAATACTGCCTCGAAAAATATATTACTCATAAACAACAACTCCTACGCAAGTATCATTTTCATGAGTCAAAGAGCATTTATAAATTTTATCATTAAACAAAATATGAATAGCTCCATTCTCTTCTTTAACAACTTCTATAGTTTTTAAATCTATATCTAAAACACCAATTTTTAAACATTTAACAAAAGCTTCTTTAAGGCAGAATCTGCTCGCAACAAACTGCTGTTTATTCGTAGACTCTTGAAAATACATATATTCATTTTCACTCAAGATTTTTTCTGCAATTCTTACATAATTGCTAAATCTTGAAATTGTTGTCATATCAATTCCAATTTCCATAATCAAAATTCTTTGTATTCAAGTGTGGATTGCTCAGAACTTCCCGGATTTGTTGATTGTTCAGTAACCTCAACATGATGGACAAGAACTTTACTTCCTTTCGAATTATTTTGAGCAGATAAATTTTCTACAATGCCTTCATCTTTTAATCTTCCAAAGAATTTTTCAGCTCTTGGATACCCTACAGAAAAAGTTCGTTGAATTTTACTAATAGAAGTATATTCTTGGTTTACAACCCAACGCTTTACTTCCTCATAAAGTTCATCATTAGCGTTTTCAATTAACGCTTGTTGTGTTGATGCATTAATTGAAGAAACTTTGCTTTTTTCTTCCAAATCTAAAAACGCTGGATCGTAATCAGGTTCGCCATTTTCTCTTAAAAAATCGCACACTCTTTTAATTTCTTTGTTGTCAACAAAAGAACCTTGTACTCGAGTAAAGCCTTGCTTTGATAAAAGAGGGCACATAATTAACATATCTCCATTGCCAAGAAGTTTTTCCGCACCACCTTCATTTAAAATAGAAACACTATCAACTTGACCTGAGCAACTAAGAGCAACTCTTACTGGTAAGTTAGCCTTAATAACACCAGTAATAACATTTACTGATGGTCTTTGTGTAGCAATAATCATATGTATACCTGCTGCTCTGGCTTTTTGGCCGATTCTAACAACCGGCTCACTACATTTTTTATTTACATCCATTAAATCAGCAAATTCATCGCAAATTAAAACAACATAAGGCAATTTATCTTTTCCATTTTCTAAAGCATCAGCGTTATATTGCTTTATATTGCTAACGCCAACTTTTTCGAATAATGTATATCTACTTTCCATTAATTCAACAAGCTTATTTAATGCAACAAAAGCCTTATGAGCATCTGTAATTGGTGGGCACATTAAATGTGGAATCTCTTTGTATTTACTAAATTCAACACGCTTAGGATCAATCATTACTAATCTAAGTTCCTCAGGTGAATTTCTCATAATTAATGACATAATAACACTATGTATAAAAATAGATTTTCCGCTACCAGTTGTACCACATACTAATAAATGCGGAAACTCCATTAAATCAGCTTCGACAAAATGACCACTAATATCTTTTCCGAAAGGAATTGCTAATTTTGGACAATTATTTTTATTAAGTTCGTCAACACAATATTTAAAATTAACAACACTTCTTTTTACGTTTGATATTTCTAATCCAGATGAGCTTTTTCCTTGAACAATAGGAACAAATCTAGTGTCTAATCCGCCCAAACGAACACTAACATCTTGAATGTATTTATTTAATCCACTAATAGAAACATTTTTATCAGTTTGCAAATCATATTGCGTAACACTTGGTCCAATAGTATACGAAACTATACTAGCACCAACACCTAAATCCTGAAAAATCTGATTAATTTTTTCTTTTCTAGCTTCTGCAACTTCAACATTTTCATTGTAGCCAATAGATTCATCTCTATTTTCAAGTAAATCAGAACTTGGATATTTAAATTCTTTATTTTTATCTTTTTTAATTTCTATTTTATTTGAATATTCATTTTCTTGGTAGTTTTGAGGTTTCATTAAAGCTAATTCATCTCGGCGTTGAATTTCCTCTTCCGAAAGAGTTTTACTTAAATCACCTTCATTAATATCATCAACGTTATTAATTATTTGAGAATCTCCAACAACATTCGATACTTGGCATTCATTATTAGAAATTGGCTGTTCAATAGTTTGTTCATCAAAACGAGGAGAACTTATCGTTGCATTCTCTTGTTCTATTAAAGGTGCACTAAAATTTGTCTCCTCAGCTTGCATCTCTTCTTTTTTTGGAATTGTGAAATAGTCACTAATTTTATTAGCTGACGAATTAAAATAATTATTTATAGAACCATTTGTATTTTCGTTTGTTTCTTTATTATTTTGTAAAGTATCAGAAACGCTATTTTGAATAATGTTAGCATCATTTGTTCTATTATCAACAGGCTTTACATTCCTTTCTTTAGTTATATCGTTATTTTGATTACTGTCAAATTCATTTTCGTTAAATGTAGCCTTAACAAGTCCAATATTATTATTATCAATAATTTTTTTAGTTTGAAAAATTGGCTTTGGTACTTCCTTAATCACATCATTAAAAGTTGAAGTTTCTGCGCTGTTACTTTCTTCAATAACTTCTTCTTTTTTTATTTCTTTATTTATTTTAATTGTATTTATAGCAGTTGTATCAAAATCAACATCCTTAGCAAGATTAAAACCATCATTGCTTTGAAGTTGTTTCTTTCCGAATTGAACTTGATAATATTCAATAATAATTTTTGTAAATCTTATAGAAATTTTTCCTAGTGCGAAAAATGTTCCAGCTACCAAAAATATTGATCCGATTACATTACTTCCAATATTCGTCATTCCACTATTTATTAACGCAACAAGGAACATTCCAATGATTCCACTGTTATTAAATAAATCAGTATCTGGAAAATTGTTAAGAATAGTATTTTGATAAACAGTTTGAAAATTACTGAAAGTCAAATATTCAACTCCATCAATATTCATTGTCTGAGTGTTAGAAATTATAATTAGCGAGCCAAGGACAATTAATATACAGCCAAAAATTGTTAAATCAAATCCAATTTTGAACTTTTTCTTAAACGAAAAAATCATAGATAAGCCAACAATAAAAATAACTAAATAAACAGCGAACGCAAGATAGCTTCCAACTAAGTAAGATAAGCACCAATTAAAAAATCTGCTGACATAAATAAAGCCATCTTTAGCAGGTGTATAAGATAATGCGCAAAAAATTGCAAATAAGCATAAAAGTATTCCAAAACCAAATTTTAACCAATCACTATTGAAGGAATTCAATATTTTATTTTTAAGACTTTTCATATCTATTATTATACCAAAAAAAGGCTAAAAATATAGCCTTTTAAAGTATCATTATTTAAATGAAATAAGTAGTATTTTTTAGTCAATAACCATTACGTTTGGTTTTACAACTGGATTCCTATTTGAATTTCTTAATAAGAATTTAGTGATGGTAATTGTAATCTGATCTTCGATCTTTTTAGTATCAAAAGTCTTTGTTTCCTTAAGCCACTTATTAACTAAATCTAAGAACATTCTGGTCATTTCTTTTAACATTATATCGGCTTCTTTATCTTTTAAGAATAAAAATCCTCTCATTTGAACATCAGGACCAGCGATAATTTGTCTTGTTTCTCTAGAAACTGCTACTCCAAAAACAGCTACACCGTCTTCACTTAATCTTGTTCTATCATTGATAATTTCGTTAACAACATCACCAACGCCACTACCATCAATCATAATATCGCCAACTTGGATATTTTCCTTATTGCTAAAATCAATTGAAGCACCTTTTTCAGTAATATCTAATGGCTGTCCATTATCTAATAAGAAAATGTTATTATGAGTTAATCCAATTCTCATTTCAAAAGCTAATTTTGCATTTGCTAATAAATTAACATAGTATCCTTCAATTGGGAAATAGTATTTAGGCTTTAAAAGTGAAAGAAGCATCTTTAAGTCTTCTTCGTAAGCATGCATCTTGACAAGATTCTTATTTGTTAAATATCTAACATGACAGCCTGCTTTATATACTTCATCAATAGTAGATGTAGCGATAACTTCGTTATTGTCACTTGGTGGACAAGCCATAACAAAAGTATCAGTAGGACCAATCTTAACTTGTTTTTCTTCATTTTCATGGTTCACTAACAACGAGATTTTTTCATAAATTCTTTCGCCTTCATCACTAAGAATAATTACTAGATCATCATCTTTATATCTTAAAATGTCTTCAACAGGAACAATGCTTTTTGGATTGATATTACAATTAGTCCAATATTTTTTTAAGCTCATTATCTCTTTAGTTGTTTCATCATAGAATATAATCTTTTTATTGTATTCGATACATGCTTTAATTGTTTCATTTACATGGTACAAATTAGTTGAATGCAACGCAATAAAAATTCTTCCAGATTGCTTTTTCAAGAGATTTGTTAAAAAATTAATGAATTTATGATTTGGAGAGCAATATCCAAGTCTTGTAGCATTAACTGATTCACTTAATAGTAACAATGTAGGATATTCTGCAATTTTACCTAAAGAGTTTAAATCAAGTTTAAAAAAATCATCATTACCATATTCAACAATAAAATCTCCACTATATACAATATTTCCTAAATTTGTTCTAATTGAAAAGCCAAATGTCGATGGAGTTGAAGCACAAGTTGAGAAGAAATCAAATGTAACACCAGCTATATCTACATGACAAGGTAAATCAATCTTTCTAAAATCATATTCATAATTTATTTGACGAGATTTAGTAAATTTATTTAAGTATATAGCAGTTAATTCTGTACAATAAATTGGAGCAGGTACTTCCTTAATCATATAAGGGATTGCGCCAAAAATATTCTTTTTACCTTTTGGAATAATATAACCTTTTACTCTATCTTTGTTTTGCTTTAAATAATCAAAGTTTGAAATTATAAAATCAATACCTGGTGTCGCTTTTGTAGGAAACTTAAAGCCACAGCCAATTACATAAATATTATCATTTACTTCAATTACGTAAAGATCCTTTCCTTCTTCATCAAGACCACCTAGGGCCATTACTCTAATTCTATCATTCATATGTTTCACCTTTATATTTTATTATCGTAAATAAATTAATGTAATTCAAGAGTTTTAATTAGCTTATCATCCAAGTTAAAAAGTTTAATAGTGTCGTTAGTTGTATCATAAATCATATAAGTTCTTTCATTACCGCCTTTTGGTAATGTCGTACTGCCAGGATTTAATTCATAATGATTTCCATGCTTCTCAGTTTTATATATATGTGTATGCCCATATAAAAATACATCTCCATCATTATAGTCAAAATCATCTTCTTTATAAAGATCGCCATGAGTCATAATAAATGTATGTCCGTTAATTTGCTCTTTAATTAAATTTTCAAACTTTAATTCTAAAACAAACTCATCAACTCTCGAATCACAATTTCCTCTTATAATAGTTAATCTATCTTTAATTTTAGATAAATTTTTGCAAACATCAATTGGATAATAATCATTAGGTGGAACGTTTCTAGCACCACTGTAATTAATATCGCCTAATAATATAATTCTATCAAAGTGATAAAAAGAATCTAAAGACACAAGTTTTTCACTTGCGCCCCTAGATCCATGAATATCACTAGCAATTAAAATATTCATTGTATTTATTTAGTTTTCTTAAAGAATCCAAATAAGCCTTTTGCTTCATGTTCTTGACTTTCTGGTTCTTCTTTAACTTCTTCCTTTAATTCCACTTTTACATCAGTATGTTTTTTATATTCTTTAAATCCATCATCTACTTTAGGACTGCTTTTTTTAGATTCTCCATTTTGGTAATTTACCTTTTTGTTATCTTTTCTATAATTATCTTTTTTGAAATCTTTTTTTGCTGGTCTTTCTTCGTAATTCTCAGGCTTTTGTTCGTATTCTTTGTGTGAAAGTTTAATTTTGCCATGATCATCAACACCAACGACTTTGACTTTCAAAGTATCACCAACTTTAACAAAATCACGAGCATCTTTTAAATAGCCCCATTTCATAGTTGAAACATGACATAAGCCTTCTTTATCGCCTTCTAGCGAAACAAAGGCACCATATTCCTCAACTCTTGTTACTTTGCCTTCAAATTCCTCACCAACTTCGATTTCTCTTACGATTCCTAAAATAATGCTTTTTGCTTTTGCGATCGCTTCAGCATCTGTATGATAAATTGTAACTTTACCGTCGTCTTCAATATCAATTTTTACATCATTGCATCTTTCAATAATATCATTGATAACTTTTCCGCCAGAACCAATAACATCTTTAATTTTATCTTTATCGATATAGAATGTTTCAAATTTTGGAGCATATTTTGATAATTCTTTTCTAGGTTCAGAAATAGCTTTTGCCATAACTTCTCTAATTTGAGCTCTAGCACCATGTGCTTGCATTAAAGCATCATGTAAAATTTCTCTTGTAACCCCCTTGATTTTGATATCCATTTGTAAAGCTGTTACGCCTTTTTCAGTACCAGCAACTTTAAAGTCCATATCACCAAAGTGATCTTCTAAGCCTTGAATATCAGTTAAAATTGTATATGGGTGTTTTCCATCTAATGGTCCGCTAGTTATAAGTCCCATAGCAATACCACTTACCATACGTTTAATTGGTACACCAGCCGCCATTAATGCCATACATGAAGCACAAATACTTGCTTGTGAAGAAGATCCGTTTGATTCGCATACTTCTGCTACACAACGAATCGTATAAGGGAAATCCTCATAGCTTGGTAAAACATAGCTTAATGCTCTCTCACCTAATGCGCCATGCCCGATTTCTCTTCTACCTGGCGTTCCCATTTTGCCAATTTCACCAACTGAAAATGGTGGAAAATTATAATGATGCATCCATCTCTTTGTTTCTTCAGGAGATAAACTTTCTAAAATTTGTTCATCATTTTTAATTCCTAAAGTACATGTGGAGATAACTTGAGTTTGTCCACGTGTAAACATAGCACTGCCGTGAACTCTAGGCAATAAATCAACTTGAGCATCTAATGGTCTAATTTCATCAACTTTTCTTCCATCAGGTCTTATTTTTTCTTCTGTAATAAGTCTTCTAACTTCGTTTGCAACCATTCCTTCAAGAATATCATTAACCATTAACATAGTTAAACGATGTTCTTTATCGTTTGTATATGTTCTAGAATCATAATCATCTAAAATTTCTTTTTTTAAAGAATCAATTGCGTTTTGTCTTTCTAATTTGTCGAATATGGAAATAGCACTAACCATTTTTTCGCCAATTCTATTATAAATGTCTTCTTTAATTACAGGATTTGGTTCGTAAAGTGAAACTTCTCTCTTCTTTTTACCTATTTCATTAGCGATTTGAATTTCAAAGTCGCATAATTTCTTGATTGCTTCATGTCCGAACATAATAGCATCAAGCATTTCATCTTCACTTAATTCATTAGCACCAGCTTCAACCATATTAATAGCATCCTTAGTTCCAGCAACAGCTAAATTAAGATCACTATTCTTTCTTTGCTCAACAGTTGGGCTAATGATTAATTCTCCATTTACCCTTCCAACATATACACCCGCAATCGGACCATCAAAAGGAATATCACTAATACATAATGCTAATGATGAGCCAAACATCGCAGTCATTTCAGGTGTTGCATCTAAATCAACGCTCATGACTTCGTTAACGATTTGTACTTCATTTCTAAAGCCATCACTAAACATAGGTCTGATTGGTCTATCAATTAAACGTGCAGTTAAAGTTGCATGTTCTCCTGGTCTTCCTTCTCTTCTTAAAAAACCACCAGGAATTCTGCCAATAGCATATTGCTTTTCTTCATAGCCAACAGTTAAAGGAAAGAAATCTCCTTCTTTAGGCTCTTCAGAACAGCAAACTGTTGATAAAACAACAGTATCATCAAATCTTGTAAAAACAGCTCCATCAGCTTGTTTAGCGATTTCGCCAGTTTCAACGATTAACTTTTTTCCGAAAAATTCTAATTCAAATACTTTTTTCATTTTTTCTCTTTTCTTTCTCAATCTTTTCAATCAATTAATAACATTATTTATTCTACACTTTAAATTTATAAGTTACTACTTGAAAATTCTATTTAAAAGGCACTACGATTAAGCCAGTGCCAAAAAGTGTAATTAATAATATAGATAAAGCGATTCTATAGTACCCAAATCCAATAAATGTATGTTTTCTAATAAATTTAAGTAAAGTTTTAATAATCAAAATAGATGTTAAGAAGGCGAACGCTAATCCAACACATACATAAATTATTTGATTCGTGCCCCGTTCAATTCCGGCTTCATTAAATGATAAAAATTTAATTAAGCTTGCTCCTAACATAACAGGAATAGATAAATAGAAACTAAATTTAGAAGCACATGTTCTTGAACATCCTAGCAATAAAGCCGCAAGAATAGTTACCCCACTTCTACTAGTACCAGGAATCAAACTTAAAATTTGTGCGCATCCTATAATGAGAACTATTTTATAATCTAAATCATTAACATCATCATATCTATATAAACTATGATTTTTCCCATAGAAATCCATTTCTTTTAAGACTTTTACTTCTAAATCTTTCTTTTTTCGATAATTTTCAATAATAATAAAAAGTACGCCATATATAAATAAAGTAGCAGTAACAACAATAGTATTATCTAAATATGAATCTAATCCTGCAATTTCAAAAATAATGCCAACCAAGCCAGCAGGAATAACGCCAATAATTATTTTTAACCAAGTTGTCCATATATCTTTTCTTGATTTTTTATCCAATTTTGGATTAATTGGGTTAAGTTCTTTAAAAAATCCAACAATAACTGCAAGTATTGCACCTAATTGAATAAAAACAAGGAAGAATTCCCAAAACGGATTCCCATACATTTTATCCGTTTCAAAAAAACTATTAAGGATAATAAGATGCCCTGTTGAAGAAACAGGAAGCCATTCTGTGATACCTTCTACCACACCATAAACCATCGCTTTTAAAAAAGCTATAAACGAATTTTCAATAACCATATTCCTTATGTTATCATAATGAATTTATTTTGAATACTGTGCAGTGTATAAATTATAATAAAAACCTTTTTTACTTAACAATTCATCATGTTTTCCTGTCTCTATAATGTGTCCATCACGCATAACGATGATTAAATCGCTATTTTTTATAGTTGATAGTCTATGAGCGATTATAAATGAAGTCCTTCCTTTCATCATATTATTGAAAGCATTTGATATCTTTAGCTCGCTTCTTGTATCAATATTACTTGTTGCTTCATCAAGAATCATAATTTTAGGGTTGCTCAAAATAACTCGAGCTATGCAAATCAATTGTTTTTCTCCGATACTTAAACCAGAGTTATCGCTTATACGTGTATTAAATCCTTTTGACAAATGATTAATAAAATTATAAGCGTTAGCTTTTTTAGATGCTTCAATAACTTCTTCCATTGTAGCATCTGGCTTAGCATATTTAATATTATCTAAGACAGTACCATGGAAAATCCATGTATCTTGAAGTACCATACCAAATTGAGATCTTAATGATTTTTTTGTAATATCTTTAATGTTAATATTGTTTAAACTTATATTTCCACTATTACAATCATAAAATCTTAATAAAAGATTAATCATTGTAGTCTTGCCGCATCCTGTCGGACCAACAATAGCAATTTTTTGCCGCTTTTTATACTAAGATTAAAATTTTCAATCAAATTTGTCCCAGGCGTATAACTAAAAAAGACGTTATTAAAGTTTATAGAATTAATTTCATAATTAAACACAGTTAGACCAGTATCGATATCATTTTCTTCATTTAACACCTCATTGACTCTTCTCATTGAACTAATACCAGTTTGTATTTCGTTTAAACAAGACGAAATTTCGTTAAATGGCTTAGCAAATTGAGTTGAATATTGTACAAAAGTTAATATTGTGCCAATTGTGCAACTAGCACCTAAAATAATGTAATTGTCGTTAGCACTTAAAGCGCATAAGATACCAGCTATCATGCCAACAATACCGTATGACATGTTGTTAATTAAACGAGTCGTCGGATTTGTTAACGTACTAACAAATTGTGCTTTTTGACCTACACTATAAAGTTTATTATTCTCATTTTGAAATTTATTAAATGCTTCGTTTTGATAATTAAAAGATTTAATCACATTAATATTTTCAAAATCCTCAACAACTATAGAAGATAGTATGCCTTGTTCTTTTGTTTGCGAATTTATATTCTTTTTGCTGTGTTTTGAAACACTATAAGAAGCAAAAAAATTAAGAGGAGTCAAAATAATAACAGTTAGTCCCAATATCCAATTAATAAGAAACATTATAATTAGTGTTGATAGAACTTGAATAATCCCTTGATAAAATTGCTTAAATCCACTTATAAGGGCATTATTAATATTTTCAGTATCGACTACACATCTATTAAGCAAATCTCCATGTGAATGGCTTTCAATATAATCAATGCTAACATTATTCATCTTAGTGAAAAGGTCATCTTTTATTTCTTTTGTAATTTTTTCAACAAAGATTCCAACTAAATATTCAAATGCAAATTGAAATAGTAGCGTTAAAGCAATTAAAACAATCGTAAATGAAATTTGATTAATTAATAAATTATAATAAGCATCGTTTATATTTATGAAAATGATATTTTTTATAGTATTAACCATTTTTCCCGTCATTAAAGGCATTATTACAGTAGATATAATAAAAACTAGTGCGCAAATTAATGAACTCAATAGATAAAAAGGATGCTTTTTTATGTATAAAAATAATCTTTGATAAGTTTTCATAATCATTTACCTATTTGAGATTCATAAATCTCTTTATAAATTTCACAATTGCTTAGAAGCTCATCATGTGTTCCGACTCCTTTCACTTCACCATGATGCATAACAATAATCTTATCAACGCTAATTAATGAAGAAATTCTTTGAGCAATTATAATTTTTGTGAGTGAAGTCATATTATTCAGATTTTTTCTCAATTCTTTTTCAGTTAAAAAGTCTAAAGCACTAGTCGAATCATCAAGAATTAAGATCTCAGTTTTTTTTAATAAAGCCCTAGCGATAGATAATCTTTGACGTTGTCCTCCACTAAAATTTTTTCCACCTTCTGTAACCTCATGATTGAGTTTGTCATTATATTTTTCGACAAAAGAATCAGCACAAGCGTTCTTTAAGGCATTCCAAATCATTTCATCTGTTGCTTCATTGTCGCCTATTAAAAGATTCGATTTTATAGTTCCTTTAAACATTACTGCTTTTTGTGAAACCAAGCTAATTTCTTTTCGCAATTCAAATAAATCATAGTCTTTTAAATTGGGACCTTTATAAAATATTTCGCCATTTGTAACATCAAAAAATCTCTCAATTAATTTAATAATTGTCGTTTTGCCGCTCCCAGTTCCACCAATAATTCCTATAGTCTCGCCCTTATTTATTGAAAAATTAAGATTTGAAACAACATCATTATCTTCATCTTGATATCTGAATGATACATCTTTAAAACGAATGATTTCTTTGCCGTCATCGATAGTAATTTTTTTATATTTAGGCATATTTCTAATTGATGGTTCGGTATTTAATAATTTTTCTACTCTATTTTTACTGCTAAAAGCTTTTGTAAAGATAACAGCTAAATTTGAAACAACAATTAACGCTTGCAACATTTGATTTAAATAGCTTATTAAACTCGTTAAATCCCCAGTGCTTAAATTTTTACTAACAACAATTTCATTACAAGAAAAATATATAACTAACAAAATTGCAACATTAATTACTAACTGTGTTAGAGGATTATCTAAAGCATTTAAAAGATTGACAATTTTCATATCGCTGAAATATTTATTTGTCTTTTCTTTATATTTTTTAATTTCGTATTCCTGGTTATTGAAGGCACGACTTACTCTAATGCCATTAAGTGAATCTTTTGCGATAGTTACAATATCATCTGTATTTTTTTGAACATCTAATACTTTTTTAGTCGAAGTTCTAATAACAAAAAACAATATTATCGATAATATTATTACAACGCCAAGAAAAACAAACGCAATTTTATAATTAATAGTAAACGCACATATCAAAGAGCCAATAACTAATGCTGGAGCTCTTAAAACCAAACGGACCATCATAGCGACGCTTAATTGAAGTCTATTTACATCACTAGTTATTAAGGTAGTTAAGTTTCCTTTTCCGATTAAGTCAACTTCCTTTAAAGATAAATCATTTACTTTTTTGTAAATACTCTCTCTTAGCTTAGTGCCATATCCGTTTGCAGCTATACTAGCAAAATATTGGCAAACCAGTGTAGAGCAAAAACCTAGTAAAGTTAATCCCATAATCATTAAAGCTGGAATGTATATGTGTGAATAATTATTAGTTGTAATGGCAAAATTAATGCCATTATCTATGATATAAGCCATTAGAAAAGGTAGGATCAATTCAAAAGCTACTTCAAGCATTTTAAACGCAGGTCCTAAAATCATTTGTTTTTTGTAATATTTTAAATAACTGTATGCATTAACCATGTATTTATTAAAAAAATAAACCCTATAATTAAATATTATAGGGCTTTTAAGTATTAAGTTACTACAACTATTTTCTTAATCCTAATTCTTGGATTAATGTTAAATATGCTTCTCTATCCTTGTTTTCTAAGTATGATAATAATGATTTTCTTTTACCAACTAAAACAAGTAAGCTTCTTCTTGCAGTATGGTCTTTGTCGTTTGCTTTTAAGTGATTTGTTAAAGAAACAATTCTTTTTGTTAATAAAGCTACTTGAACTCTAACGTTTCCTGTATCCTTATCACTTGCTCCGAACTTTTTAACAACTTCTGCTTTTTCAATTTTTGTAACTGCCATTTTTAAAATCCCTTTCTAATAATATTCGCTTTACACTAAGTTAATCGTTAGGGTATCGATAGACTTGGTCTAAAGTAACTTTAAAATTATATCAAAATAATTATCTAATGTAAACTTTTAGTTTTTTACTTGATATGCGAAAAAATCTTTTGCAGCCGCAACATCTTTGGCTATTTGCGCCGCTAATTCATCAACGTTATTAAATTCAACTTCAGGTCTCAATCGTTTATAAAAATATGTTTTTAAGTAGCAACCATATAATGAATCAAAATCTCGATCGATAATATAAGTCTCAATAGATGGTGATGGTATTCTATTAATTGTAGGGTGGACACCAATGTTAGTTATTGAATTATATAGCGTACCATTAATTAATGTTTTAGTAAAATAAACTCCATTAGGTGGTAAAACATAATTAGTATCAGGCAATAAATTTGCAGTAGGAAATCCAATTTGAGAGCCCTCTTTAAATCCATGCGTAACAGCACCATTAACGCGATAAATTCTACCTAAATGTCTATTTGCCTCTTCGATTTCTCCTTTTAAAATAGATTTTTTAATTGATGAGGAAGAGATTTTTTCACCAAAATGATCTTTAACATACCCTAATACATAAGTATTTTTAAATACTGTTTTAAGGTAATTAACATCTCCTTGAGCTTCATAACCATACTTAAAATCAGGGCCACAAAACAATTCTTTTGGATTAAAT
Organism: uncultured Bacilli bacterium; assembly: GCA_963557285.1. Taxonomy (GTDB): domain Bacteria; phylum Bacillota_I; class Bacilli_A; order RFN20; family CAG-826; genus Onthovivens. The sequence continues at coordinate 19,320 of CAUWDL010000002.1, forward strand.
TTCTTTAAAACCTCTTCTACAAATGTTATGTAAGACATCTTCTTAAGATTATCATCGCAAACAATAATAAATAAATAATCAACACCTAGATTAGCCATAGCTTCAGCTTTATCATCAATAGACATCAAGCTTCCTTCTACAGTTTTTAAAGGTCTATCAAATGTTAATACTCCTAAAGAACCTCTTTTTGTATTTTGTTTAGCAAAACTAATCAGTTGAGCATGTCCAATATGTACTCCATCAAAGTATCCTAAAACTAATCCTAATTCAGGTATATCAGTTTTAATATCTTTTACACTTTTTAAATAAATAATTTCCATATAGAAATATTATAAAGAAAAAAATATATTTTTCAAAAGATTACTAGATTTTTAAAAGTTAATAAATTTTTCAAAGAACTATTTGTTAAAGAGTTCTACTAGCTTTAACATAAGCATATGTAATGTGCTTTCATATACACAAGTATTTAAAATGAATAAAGTTTCAAAAATAATATATTTTTATGAAGAACAAAATATTAAGATGCGTTTTTTATTATATTTTTTAAATAAATCATGCTAATATTCTTTTCATATGGATGCTACAAGAATTATTTTAGCGTGTATTAAAAACGCAGATATAAATTTTAATCTTATAAATAACGGAGATAGGATTGCTATCGGAGTAAGCGGTGGAAAAGATTCTATGGCTCTTTTATACACACTTTCACTATATAGAAAGTTCTCAAAAATAAATTTTGATGTAATTCCTATAATAATAGACTTAGGTTTTGATAATTTTAATGCTGAACCTATAAAAGAATACGTTTCTTTATTAGGGTTTAATTTAGAGATAGTTGATGGAAAAAGCGTTTATGAGATTTTAAAAATTCAAAAAGATAAACAACATATGGAAAAATTGCCATGTTCTATTTGCTCAAGAATGAAAAAAGCAATAATTAATAAAGCAGCTCATAAATTTAATTGTAACAAAGTAACATTTGCTCATCATAAAACAGACGCTATAGAAACTTTATTTTTAAATGAAATTTATGGAGGAAGAATCGCAACTTTTTCACCAAAAATGTTTTTATCAAATGAGCAAATCACCTTCATAAGACCATTAATATATGTAGATGAAAGTGATATAAAAAGGCTCATTAAAGAAGAAAACATTCCAGTATTTCCTTCGAATTGTCCAAACGATGGTAAGACCAAAAGAGCAGATATTAAAGAAATTTTACTTTCATTAAATAAAGCATATCCAGAATCAAAAGATAACTTTTTAACAATGTTAGAAAATAGATCAAAAGAAGACGTATTTTATATGCATAACGAACACAAAGTTGATGGCTTTGATATTTATTATAAAGAGATATTTGATATTCAAAATTTTATAAAAGAAAATAAATTTATTAAAACAAATCCCAAAATCAATAGTATTTCTCACCACATTCATGTATATAGAAAGAGCGAATTAATTGGCATAATTTTACTTAACGGTAAAGATAAAACATATACAATTTCTCATCTATACATAAAAAATAGCAAATATCTTATGCCTTTATTGCTAGACTTATATAAACAAATGTATTCAAAAGTTAATCCATTGACTTTATTAATTTCATCAAAAACATATAAACCAATTTTAAAGGAAATGTATTTCGAAAAATACAATTCTACGCATTATATCCTTAGTATTAATCCTATAAAATTAGAAAATATTTTGCGAAAAGAAGGCAAATTAAAAGTTCCTCACATTAAATGAGGAACTTTTTCTTATTCAAGATTGTCTTTTTTTAATTCTTCTAATTCTTCTCCGTCTTTTTTAATTATATTTTCAAGGCGTTGTTGTCTTTCAAATGTGTCATCAAGAACGAAGCGAATTTCAGGGACACGTCTTAATTGTATCTTTTTAGCAAGTCGGCTTCTAACAAATCCTCTTGCTCTATTTAAAGTATCTAAGCTATTTTTAGCATTATTTAAAAATGATACAAAAATTGTACAATAAGAATGATCACTACTAACTTCAACATTTGTAATAGTCATAAAACCAACATTCTCGTTTTTAATTTCGTAGCTAACAATATCTTTGACGTTTCTAGCAATTAAAGATTGAATTTTTTGAATGTCTTTTCTATTTGAATCACGCATTTTCTTTTTCTACCATTTCATAAGCTTCAATGACATCACCTTCATGTAAATCATTAAAGTTTTCGATTTTCATACCACATTCAAAACCTTGTTTAAGTTCTTTTGCGTCATCTTTGCCATGCTTTAAAGATTCAATTTTTCCTTCAAAAACAATAGCGCCATCACGTAGAATTCTACATTTTGAATCACGTTTAATAATTCCATCAGTAATCATACAACCTGCAATAGTTCCAACTTTAGAAATTTTAAATAAATGTCTAACTTCAGCTTGTCCGATAACTTTTTCGATTTCTTCTTTTTTCATCATACCCTTAATTGCATCTTGCATTTCTTCAATTAAGGCATAAATGATTCTATGTAATCTTACCTCAACGTGTTCTTCTTCAGCTTTCTTTCTAATAGCTGCAGTAGGTCTAACATTAAATCCATAAATGATAGCTCCACTTGCACTTGCTAAAAGGATATCACTTTCAGTAATTGCACCAGCAGCAGCTCTAATTACATTAACTTTTACTTGTTCATTATTAAGCTTTTCTAAACTAGCTTTAACAGCTTCTGCACTACCAGTAGAATCTGTTTTTAAAACAATATTAATTTGTACTAATTGGCCTTCACTAATTTTTGTGTATAAATCATCAAGAGACGTTACACCATTTGAATTAGCTCTTTCTTTTTCAACTTTTTTAAGTCTACGTTTTTCTGCTATTTCCTTGGCTTGCTTTTCGCTAGGGAACGCCATGAAATGATCACCAGCTAAAGGAACTTCGCTTAAACCTATTACACTACAAGGTGTACCTGGGCCGCATTCCTTCATAACTTGTTTATGCTCATTAGTCATTCTTCTAATTTTTCCATAAGCAGTTCCAACTACTACATAGTCAGCACTAAATAATGTTCCGTTTTGAACTAACAATGTCGCTTTTGGTCCTTCACCCTTATCAAGTTCAGCCTCAAGAACTGTACCAATAGCATAACGTTTTGGATTAGCTTTAAGTTCAAGCATTTCTGCTTGAAGATTAATAGTTTCTAATAATTCATTAATACCAATTTTCTTTTTTGCACTAATTTCAACACAAAGTACATCACCACCATATGCTTCAGCAATGACATTATGTTGCATTAATTCTTGAACAACTCTATCTGGATTTGCACCTGGAACATCAATTTTATTAATTGCAACGATGATTGGGACACCAGCAGCCTTAGCATGATCAATAGCTTCAATTGTTTGAGGCATTACACCATCATCTGCAGCAACTACAAGTACAACAATATCAGTAACACTTGCACCTCTGCTTCTCATAGCACTGAAAGCTTCATGACCAGGAGTATCAATAAAGGTGATTTTCTTTCCGTTAATTATTTTTTGATAAGCACCAATTTCTTGAGAAATCCCACCAACTTCGCCTGCGGCAACATTTGAATTTCTGATTGCGTCAATTAATGTTGTTTTACCATGGTCAACGTGACCCATAACAGTGACTACTGGTGGTCTAGATCTTAAATCTTCCTCTTTATCTTCAATTTGTGCTTTTTCAAAATCTTCAATGTCAACAATTTCTTCTTTCTTGAAATCATATCCGAATTCTAAGCAGAGTTCACCAATAGTTTCATCATCAAGATATTGATTAATTGTGACAAGCTTTTTTTGCATGAACAATTTTTTAATAATATCACTAGCATTAATATTCAATTGTTTAGCAAGTTCACCGACAGTAAGAGACTTTGTAAATACGAAAACTCCGTTATTTACTTTGTTAAAATTATTCTTATTAGTTTTTTTTGAAGGAATATTAAATTCTCTTTCTTTTGTTACGTTTACTTTCTTTTTCTTCATTAAATCACCTCTCACTTCATATTTAAAAACAATTTCATTCTATCATAAATAGAATCAGGAACTTCGACCTCTAATGACTTATCAAGGCATTTGGATTTTTTAGCTTTTTCAATAGCTTCTATATTTTTAGAAATATAGGCGCCTCTTCCATTTGCTTTAAGAGTCATATCGAGTTCGACTTCACCACTAGGTGTTCTAACAACTCGGAATAATTCTTCTTTAGGAAAAACTTTTCCAGTTGCTAGACATTTTCTAGATGGTACCTTTTTCATTATTTATCCTCGTAATAGTCATCACTGTCGTAATCACTATAATCTTCTTCATCATAAGAATCTAAATCGTCAAGTTCAGCGTCAAGTTCTTGCAATTCTTCATCTGTATAAATATCCATTTTATGAACTGGTTTTAACTCAAGGTCTTCATCAAAAGATTCTTCTTGCTTTTTGTCATCTTTCTTAGATTTTTTCTTGAATACTTTTTGCTCTTTATTCTTCTTTTCTTCTTCTAAAGATTTTTCTAATGATTCAAGAGTAATAGTTGTTTTAGCTTCGCTATGTTCAATAACTTCTTCTTCCTTCTTGTAGACAGGAGCGTCATTATAAACAGGTTGTTCTTTAACTTTTTGTTTAGGTTCTTCTTTAACTTCTTGAACAGCGGTTTCAGCTTTAACTTCTCCTTCGATATCTTTTTCGGTTAAATCATCAATTGTATCAACTGATAATTCTTCAATTGGTTCATCATCTAGATCTTTATCAATAAACATTTCGTTATTTTCAACAGCGCTATCTTCATCAGTTGTTTTATTTTTATTAAGTTCTTCTTGTCTCATTCTAAATAAAACTTTTGCGTCTTCTCTAGCTTCTGCTTCAAAAACATCTAATGTCTTATAATTTTGACTTGCCGTAATTCCTTTTTCATTGGCTGAATCTAAATCAAGAATCTCAATTGAATACCCAGTCATTTTTCTAGCTAAGATAACGTTAGTACCTTTGATACCAATTGCAGATGTGCTTGTATCATTGGTGCATACAACTGTAATTGCTTTTGCTTCTTCATCAATTACCATACCAAGTACTTTTCCTGGTTTTAATAATTCTGAAACATAAACACCAAGATTTGGACTATAAGTTACAACATCGATTTTTTCTTTATTGTCTTTTGCGTTACCTAATTGTGAAACAATTGATTGAATTCTAGAACCATTTGTTCCAATACACGCACCACTTGGATCAACATTTGGATCTTTGCTATAAACAGCAACTTTGCTTCTTTTTCCTGCAATTCTTTGAATATCTTTAATTATGACTGTTCCATCATAAATTTCATGAATTTCATTTTCAAATAATTTTCTTAAGAATCCTGGGCAGCTTCTAGAAATTTTAATAAGAGATCCTTTCTTGTCATCTTTACCAATTCCTTCAACAAAGACTTTAATGCTATCTCCTTGATTAAATCTTTCATCCCCGATTAAATCTTTTTGGAATAATGTAGCTGTTGTTCTACCTAAATCAACAATAACGCAGTGTCCATCAGCTTTATCAACTTCACCAGTGACGATTGTACCAATTTTACTTGCGAATGCTTCTAATAAGGCATCCTTTTCAGCTTTTGAAATCTTTTGCTTGAAGCATGACATGAATCTTCCAATATCACCTAATGATAATGTAGAAATATCTAATTCTTCTTCGTAGAAATCACCAATTCCTAATTTATGATTTTTTTCTTTCGCTTCTTCTAAACCAATTTGTAAATAATCATCTTCGACATCATCATCTGCAACAACTTCCCATTGATGATAAACATTAATTTTTCCTTTAGCTAAGTCAATATCTGTTCTAATTAATGCATCAGGTAATTTAATTGCTGTTTTGTCTTTTGATTTGCTATTTTTGGAAGCTCTTAAATCAACTTTGTATTCGCTTTCAATCTTCTTAGCAAATGTAACTCTAAAACTTTCGTTTAAAGCATCAAGTAATGATTCATCACTGATTCCTTTTTCTGAACCCATTTCTTGACATGCTTCAATAAATTCTTTTTTATTAAATCCTTTTTTTGTAACTCTTGCAGCCATAAGTGCTTTCTCCTAAAATTTAATAGCTAATCTAGCTTTATCGATGCTTTTTCTCTTAACATCACATTTAACGTCACGTGTTTTATCTTTATAAGTAATAATGACGTTATCTTCATTTACTTCTTTTAACGTTCCTTCAATCGTATTCATTCCTTTATAAGGATCTTGTAAATGAATGTTAACATATTTTCCAATATACAAATCCAACTTAGAAAGTTCAATTGGTTTTTCAATACCTAAACTTGATACATCAAGCGTATAACTCGCTTCAGTAAAGTCATGTTTGTCTAAGACTTCACTTATCAAATTACTTACTTCAGTAATGTCATCTAAATTAATAGGTTCAAAACGATCAACAACGATTTCTAAAACTTTTTGCTTAGGCAGATATTTTAAAGAATAAAGGTCATATCCAACTTCTTTTAATTTTTCTTCAATAGCCTGTTTTGCAATGTTTAAATCTTCCATCAAAGCTCCTTTTAAAAAAATAAGAATGTCCGAAGACACTCTAACGACTGATAACTTTTTTATCACATAAATAATACCAAAAACTAACCTCTAAGTCAACAAAAAGAAAACCACATATATTATATAAAGATATAGATAATATAACTTCATAAAAATGTGGCAGTATAAAAGTGCTAATAAAGTACTAAATGATTACTTATTAACTACTTATCTTCAATTATTTTTCCGAATCTTCTATCTCTTTGTTCGAATTGTTTTAAACATTCGATAAGATTTTTCTCTTTAAAATCAGGCCAATAAGTATTTGTAAAAATAAATTCCGAATAAGCAAGTTGATAAAGTAAGAAATTACTGAGACGTTCTTCTCCGCTTGTTCTAATTAACAAATCTATTTCAGGCAAGCCATTAGTATATAAATAGTTTTTAAAAGTATCTATGTTAATCTCATCTAAAGAGATTATATCGTTTTTATAATCTTCAGCAATTGCTTTTGTTGCTCTAACAATTTCTTGTCTTGATCCATAGTTTAAACAAATATTGAAAGTAAAGGCATCATTATTTTTAGTGAGTTCAACTGCTTTTAAAACTATGTCTTTTGTTTCTGCTGGCAACTTGTTTGGATCACCAGAAACCATAATTTTTATGTTTTTATCAAGAAATTCATCGATATAATTGTCAAAAAATTCTTTTAAATATTTAAAAAGTAAATCAATCTCTTTTTGCGGACGATTCCAATTTTCAGTAGAAAAAGCATAAAGAGAAACAGCCTTAATACCTAATTTTTGACACGCGCGTAAAATTTCGATAATTCTTTTGCATCCTTCTTTATGTCCAGCTGTTCTAGGTAATAGTCTTTTTTTAGCCCATCTTCCATTTCCATCCATAATAAACGCTATATGGTTTAATTGTTTTGTTAACTTAAATTCTTGTTTTCTCATTTATATTTCCTCTAAATATTCTTCAACCTCTTTAATAGTTTCTAATGGTGTGCTTGTACCACTAGCAATAAGAGCATCTTTAAATTGTGTTAAATCATATTTTTCTAATTCTTTAGAAGAATTAACCATCAATGTTAGTGACCCCTTATTATTTTCTTCACTTAATTTGTATAATTTAACAGAGTTACTGCTCATTCTATCACCAACAACAACAATTAAATCATATTTTCCTTTTAATGAAGTGATTTTTTCTTGTCTGACTCTACTAGCATCACATATTTCATCTACAAAATCAGCATCAGGAAAATGCCTTTTAATTTCATCAAAAATTTTCTTGATTTCCATAATACTAAGTGTAGATTGATTTAAAATAAGCGGATTTGGATCGTTAATTCCTGAGTAATCAAATTTACCATAATCATTTATATCATATAAATGAATTTTATTTGAATAACTAAGACTTGCAAACGTCTCAGGATGTCCTTTTTTGCCAACATAAATAATCTCGCGATTTGTATTTTTTATAAGGCTTAAATTCTTTTTTACCTTAATACATGTTGTATCAAAGAAAAGTATTCCTTTTTTATTTAAAATTTCTTCGTATCTAGCATCATGGCCATGAGCGCTAAAGATAACAATGTCATCTTGCTTAAAATTATCAAGTTTTTGAATTGCATTTTCTTCGGTAAACGGAATAACTTTTATTCCTATATTCAAAAAATAATTTATAACGTTTTGATTATGAACTAAGTCACCAAAAAAATAGATATCATTATTAGGATATTTGTCTCTAATTTTATGAGCATCACTTATCGCCTTGATTACTCCAAAGCAATATGAAATAGGAAAAAGTCTCGTTACTTTCATTTTATAAATAATTTAAATTCTTCAACAGCTGATTTAGGGTCAACACCTACACGTTTTTCTTGAGCTTCAATCGTGCCTTTTGAAATATAGCATAACGGAATGCACTTTGTTTTAATATCACCTCTATATCCAGATTTAATCAAATCTAAAATTAAATTTGCTGCAAATCCAGTTTCTATAGAATATGGATCATAAATGTAAATCTTTTTATAATTTAAAAGTTTATCTACTTCATTTTTATTATAATTTTTAATAAAAATAGCATTAATCAAAGTGACTTTTTCGTTTTTTAATTCACGATAAATATCATTAATATGAGGACCAAAAGTAATAAAAGCTGCTTCATTAGAATCATTTTTAAAATAATCCCATTGGCCAAATCTAATTTCTTTATCACTAATATAGTTGTCTTCATGAACATCGTAGGTTGGGGTATATCTTATACCAAATGGATGTTTATACAGTTTTGAAAGTTTGAATAATTTGATTGCGTCGCTCTCATCATGAGGCATAGCAAGAGTAACGTTCGGAATCGAATAAAAAAATGAAACATCATAAATTCCTTGATGAGTTTCTCCATCCGCACCAATTAGTCCGGCTCTATCAATTAAAAAGGTAACTTCACTATTCATCCTAGCAATATCATGAATAATTTCATCATATGCACGTTGAAGGAAGGTAGAATACATAAATAAATAAATTTTAAAATCACTGATCGCTAATGCGTTAGCAAATATAGCACTATGTTCTTCGCTTATGCCACAATCAAATGTTCTTTCAGGATATTTCTTAAATACATCAGTTAAGCACGCACCAACAGTCGTTGATGGACATATTGCAAGTGATTTTTTGTTAGTTTCTAATTCTTTTTCAATTAATTGAGAATAAATTTTTGAAAAAGATTTTTTTCCTAAGAATTTATCAATTAAAGGTTTTCCAGTAATTTTATCAAAAGGTCTTACAAAATGAAATTCACCAACCTGATCTTCCATGGCATACTTTAAACCTTCGCCTTTTTTAGTTTTAACGTGCAATATTACACTTCTTTTTGTTTTCTTCGCTCTTTCAAATGCATTTTTCATTTGTTTAAAATCATCACCATCTACAGGTCCGATATATTCAAAGTTTGCATCTTTAAAAACAATACTAGCAAATGGGTTTTTAGTAATGCCTTTTAATATTATAGATAATCCCCCAACAGTAGGTGAAATGGACATTTCATTATCATTTAATACGATAATAATTTTTGTATTATCGACAATAAGATTATTTAAAGCCTCAAAACATAAACCGTTTGCGATACCACCATCTCCAACAAAAGCTATGCAATTATAATCTTCTTTATTTAAGTCTCTTGCTTTCGCAAAACCTAATGCAGCACTAATTGATGTTGATGAATGCCCTGCATCATAATAATCATATTTAGATTCACTTCTTTTCTGAAAGCCATCACATCCATTCTCTTGGCGCAAATTTCTTAAAGGTCTTCCAGTTAAAATTTTATATGTATATGAATAATGCCCAATGTCAAAAACGATTTTATCCTTATTAAAATCAAAACTTCTAAATAAAGCAATAGTTAAGCGAACTATACCCAAATTACTTGAAAGATGACCACCATATGTTGCACATCTATCTATTATAAGATTTTTAACATCTTCACTTAGTGCTTCTAGCTCTTCTTGAGACAAATCCTTTATTATGTTGAAATCAAAAGACTCATCAAGTTTAAAACGTCTTATATTTTTCTTCATGTCTTGATTATAAAATAATTAATATTTGAATACTATAAAAAAGAACAATTGTTAAGGCTTATTTTAGCATGCAATTGTTCTTTTTTTATAATTTAATTTATTTAAGCAATGAATTTTCCTTTATAACTTTTTCTTTTAATTGGGAAGGCGCTTCTTCATATGTTTCAAATTTTCTAACAAAATAACCACTTCCTTGAGTTAATACTTTGAGTTTTGTTACATAATCTAAAGTTTCAGCTTCAGGGATTAATACTTCAATCATAGTTGTGTCATCTTCTTTATCGACAATATTTTGAATTCTTCCTCTTCTAGAATTTAGATCATTCAATACATCACCCATATATTCATTATCAACAAAAATTTCAACTCGTAAAATTGGCTCTAAAATTGTTGGCTCAGCTTTCATATAAGCATCTTTAAACGCTAATATCGAAGCCATTTTAAAAGCTAATTCGTTAGAATCAACTGGATGGTATTTTCCATCAAGTAATATAGCTTTGCATCTAATTACTGGGAATCCAGCTAATAAGCCTTCATTAAGCGCTTCATAAAATCCTTTTTCAATTACTGGGAAATAATTCTTTGGAACAGCTCCTCCAAAAACTTCCTCTTCGAATTTTATTTCATTAGATGGTGCAAATTTCATTTCAACTACGCCATAAAATCCGCTTCCACCTGATTGCTTAATGTATCGGCCATTTCCAACAGCTTCTTTTTTGATTGTTTCTCTATAACAAATTTTAGGATCTTCTGTTTTTAAAGAAATGCCATAAACATTTTTAATTTTTGACAATATAAAATTAACATGAGATTCGCTTAATCCGCCTATTAATAATTGCTTCGTTTCAATATTACGTTTTACTTCTAATGTTGGATCTTCTTTTTGAATTTTACTTAAAGCAATATTTATTTTGTCATCGTCTTTCTTATTTTCTAATTCTATCGCTTTAAAATAAACAGCTGTTGGAAACTTAGTTTCTTTAAAAATGATGTAGTCTTCTTTTGATGTTAACGTATAACTTGTAGCAAGTTCAGTACATTTTGTTAAACAACAAATATCACCTGCATATACTTCATTCACAGGATTTAAGTCCTTTCCACAAGGAGTAAATAGCGATGAGATTTTTATTACTTCATTAGTGTTTGAGCATAGCACTTCATCACCTATTTTTATTTTTCCACTATCAACCTTTAAATAATTTATTTGCCCAACATAAGGGTCTATAACAGTTTTAAAAATATAGCCACTAAATGGTTCTAATAAATCTGTTTTTCTTGTTATAACTTTTTTTGCTTTATCAAATCCTTCGTAAGGTTTTAAATCGCAAGGAGATGGTAAATAATCAATTAAAGTGTTCAGAAGTGTATGTATACCAATATTATTTTGAGCACTGCCAAAAATAATCGGATATAAATCACCATTTAAAACACCTTTTCTTAATCCATTATGAATTTCTTCATTAGTTAAAGGCTCACCACTAAAAAATCTATCTAATAATGTATCATCAGTTAATGCGACAGCCTCACAAATTGTATTGTGTAATTCAAAAACTTTTGCCTTCTTATCTTCATAAATCACATCATCAACGCATTCTTTTCCTGTATATCTTCTCGCTTTTAAATCAACGCAATTAATAAACCCATCGAATGAATCAGCATGCCCAAGAGGCAAAGTAAAAGGAATGCAAGTCTTTCCTAATTTTGTTTGTATGTCTGCTAAAATATCTTCATAGTTTGGATAGTCTTTATCCATTTTATTTACATATATTACAAAAGGAATGCCTCTTTTTCTAAGCATCTTATAATATTTTAACGTTCCGACTTCAACTTTTGATTGAGC
>CAUWDL010000003.1:0-26131 GCA_963557285.1 uncultured Bacilli bacterium
ATAACAAGATCTTTATTAACAACTTCAACACCTGTAGGCATTTCTAAGTCACCAGCTTTAAATTCTCCTGGTCCTTTGTTAATAGATACTGTGTAATCTGCTTCGCCGATAGTATCACTTCTAAGTACTAGATCCTTAAGGTTAAGGATAATTTGAGTTAAATCTTCTTCTACGCCAGGAAGAGCGGTGAATTCATGAACTGCACCTTCAACTTCAATAGCGTAAACGCTTGTACCTGGTAATGAAGCTAAAAGGACTCTTCTTAGGGCGTTTCCTAAGGTTAATCCAAAGCCTCTTTCGAGTGGTTCAGCAACAGCTTTGCAGTAAAATTCATTCTTATCTGCAAAAGCAATTCTAAACGTACCTTTTTCAAATGGATGAGCAATTTTTAATTCATTATCAGCCATTATATCATCCTCCTAAATATTAACCGTGAGTTCTTTTTGGTGGACGGCAACCATTATGTGGAATTGGTGTTGTATCAATAATTGAAGTTACTTTTAATCCAGCAAGTTCAAGAGCTCTAACTGCGCTTTCTCTACCAGCTCCTGGTCCTTTGACATCAACGTCTACGGTTCTAATTCCTTGATCAACAGCAACTTTTGCAGCAGCTTCAGCAGCACTTTGTGCAGCAAATGGAGTTGATTTCTTTGCTCCTTTAAAGCCTAAGACACCACTTGATGACCAAGCAATTGCGTTACCCTTTTCATCAGTAATAGTAACGATAGTGTTGTTGAATGTTGCGTGGATATGAGCGACACCTTTCGTAAATGATCTCTTAATCTTCTTTTTACGGGTTGTTTGTTTCTTTGCCATTCTTCTATACCCCCTTAACTATTTAACTGCTTCCTTTTTATTAGCAATGGTCTTACGTGGACCCTTACGTGTACGAGCATTTGTTTTTGTTCTTTGACCTCTAACTGGTAATCCTCTTCTATGGCGGATTCCTCTATAGCAGCCAATTTCTTGAAGACGTTTAATGTTTAAGAGAGTTTCTCTTCTTAAATCACCTTCAACTTTAAAATGTGAAATTTCACTTCTAATTTTTGTGATTTCTTCTTCTGTTAAATCCTTAACTCTTTTGAGCTCTGGAACTCCAGCTTTTTTACAAATTTCTTTACTTGTTGTATTTCCAATACCATAGATGTAGGTTAAAGCAACAACTACAACTTTGTCGTTTGGAATGTCAACACCGACAATACGTGCCATAAAAACGATTCCTCCTAATTAACCTTGTCTTTGCTTGTGCTTTGGATTTGAACAAATTACCATGACTTTACCATGTCTTTTGATAACCTTGCACTTGTCGCAAATTGGTTTTACGGATGGTCTAACTTTCATAAAATTACCTCCAATAGACTATTTGTGTCTAAAAACTATTCTGCCATTGTTTAAATCATAAGGCGATAATTCGATGGTAACTTTATCACCTGGTAAAATGCGAATGTAATGCATACGGATTTTACCAGAAACAGTGGCATGTATTACTACATCATTTTCTAGCTTTACCTTAAAATTGCAATTAGGTAATGCTTCAGTTACTACCGCCTCGACGGTTATTACATCTTGCTTTGCCATTTACTTATTCGTCCCCTTCTTTAAAAGTTGCAAGCTCATAGCCAGTATCAGTCACTATGACCGTATTTTCATAATGACTACACGTTTTACCATCTTTTGTCTTAGTAGTCCAGCCATCTTTTTCAACAACTAAATCTACTTTCCCTTCATTTACCATAGGTTCAATAGCGATAACCATTCCTTTTTGTAAAATTGGACCGGTTCCAGCCTTGCCTACATTAAATACATAAGGATCTTCATGCATTTCTCTTCCAACACCGTGGCCTGTAAATAAATCAGTAAGGGTATATCCTTCTTTTTTTGCAACTGTTTCGATTTTGTGAGAAATGTCTCCAAGATGGACTCCAGGTTTTACTAACTTAACCGCTTCAAAGAAACAATTCTTTGTAGTTTCAACAAGTTTAGCGACGTTAGGAGTGATAACTCCTACTGGGTACGTTCTACATGCATCAGCATAATATCCTTTGTAAGTAACAACAACATCATAGCTAACGATATCACCCTCTTTTAGAATAATTTTCTTAGAAGGTATACCATGAACTAAAGTGTCATTAACGCTAATGCAAATTGCTCCAGGAAATCCCTCATATCCTTTACAACTTGGAATTGCACCACATGAACGAATATATCTTTCAGCAATTCTGTCAAGTTCTAAAGTATTTTTTCCTGGCAAAGTATTTTCTTTTAAAACTTTAAACGTTCCACGAACGATCTCGCCAGCTTCCTTAATGAGTTCAATTTCTCGAGGTGATTTTATAATGATTGACATTATTTATTTATCTCCTAAGATTTTTTCAAAATCCTTGAACAATTCACCTAATTCTTTTGTTCCATCAACATCTTTTAAAACATTTAATGTTTTATAATAAGAAATTAATGGTTCAGTCATAGTGTGGTATTCATGTAATCTAGATTTTAACGTTTCAACGTTGTCATCTTTTCTTTGAATTAATTCACCACCGCATAAATCACAAACACCTTCAACTTTAGGTCTCATATTTGTCATATGATATGGCGCACCACACTTTTTACAAACACGTCTTCCTGAAATTCTATCGACTAAGATAGATTCAGGAACGACGATATTTATAACATGATTAATAGGTCTAGATATTTCACTTCCGATCTTTGTTAAAGCTAATGCTTGTTCCATTGTACGTGGAAATCCATCAAGTAAAAATCCATTTTTACAATCTTCAAGCGATAATCTCTCTCTAACAAGGCCGATAGTAACATCATCTGGAACAAGTAAGCCTTCTGAAATATATTTATTAGCGAGTTCTCCAAGTGGAGTTTTATTTTTAATAGCTTCTCTAAACATATCACCTGTTGAGATATGTGGGATTCCATAAAAAGAAGAAATACGTTTTGCATTAGTTCCTTTGCCAGCACCTGGTGGACCCATTAATATAATATTTTTCATTTAATCTTACATTCCTCCGATAACTTCATCATAACTCTTACCAGCGATAAGACCATTAATTTGATTATTGAGTTCTAAAGCGACACCAACAACAATAATAAGTCCTGTACCACCTAAAGCAAGAGTGGAATCATTTCCAAATACGCCAGATAATGTAAGAACTACTGGTAACGCACTAATAAAGCAAAGAGATAATGCGCCAATTAATGTAATTCTATTTAATACTTTACTAACGTATTTTTCTGTTTCAATACCTGGTCTTATTCCAGGAATATAACTTCCGTTTTTTTGAAAATTTTCTGCAAGTTGTGAAGGATTAATTTGTAGGTTCGCGTAGAAAAATGTGAATGCAAATACGAGAACCATATAAATAATTAAGCCCCATGGCATCATTACTCCTCCACCCATATCAACTAATTGATTGTATTGGAAGACTTTAAGCCATTCAGCATTAGCTGCATCACTAGAAATAAATGTAGCAATAACACTAGGCGCCATTAATATACTACTTGCAAAGATAACAGGAATAACACCTGCACTATTTACCTTAATTGGTAAAAAAGAAGCTTTACTTAGTTTTTCATTTCCACCACTTCTAGTTGCATGTTGAACTGGTATTTTTCTTCTACTTAATTCAATATAAACAACAAAAGCAATAATTAAGACAAAAGATAAAACGTAAAGTAAGAATTGGAATATGCCTTTAGTAGCTTCAATGCTTCCATGATTCCATGAAGTAAGTACCCACTTTTGGAAAGCAGTTACAATTTGATTTGGCAAGCTACTAACAATACCTGCAAAGATGATAACAGAAATACCATTACCAATTCCCTTTGTAGTAATTTGGTCGCCAAGCCACATGACAAGCATGGCTCCAGCAACCATAATTGTTACGATATAGGCATATGTTAAGAAATTTTCTTCTAAAGTGAATTTAATCCATGAAGTGTTTAATGCGGTTTGGATGATGCCATACGCTTGGACAGCAGCAAGCATTAATGTTAAATATCTTGTTGCCATTTCAATCTTACGTCTTCCATACTGCCCTTGTCTATTAAGTTCAGTTAGAGCAGGTAGTACATCCATACTTAATAGCTGAATAATAATTTGAGCAGTAATGTAAGGTGAAACTCCAAGAGCAAATATCGAGAAATTTTGTAAAGCTCCCCCACCAAGTAAATTCATTAAAGCAAGAATGTTATTTGAATTGGAATTGAGCTGATTCGAAAATTCGCTTGCGTCAATTCCAGGAGTTGGAATTGCGCAACCGATTCTAAAAACGAATAAGATCATTAGCGTAAAAAATATACGCCCGACGACTTCTTCGTTCTTAAATATTTCAATAAATTTCTTCATGGTAATAGCCTTAAATATAAATAACTAAATACTATTATTTACTAATTTCGGCTTTTCCGCCACACTTTTCTATTTTTTCAATTGCAGTTTTTGAAAATTTTGAAGCAACAATAGTAACTTTCTTTGTTAATTCACCATTTCCTAAAACTTTTAAACCATCAAATTCTTTTTTGACGATTCCGTTTTCAATTAAATTTGTAATTGTAACAGTATCGCCATCATTGAATAAATTAAATACGTCTAAATTAACGATAGCGTATTCTTTATGACCATAATTTTTAAATCCACGTTTTGGTAATCTGCGGAATAAAGGTAATTGTCCACCTTCAAATCCGAGTCTTGTTCCACCGCCACTTCTTGACTTTTGTCCTTTGTGTCCGGTTCCACCATTTTTACCAAGTCCGCTTCCTTCGCCACGGCATCTTCTCTTGCCTTCGACTCTACTTCCAGCTGTTGGTTTTAAGTTATTTAACATCGACTTTTCCTCCTTCACGTAAAGCTTTTACATCTTTATAGTTTTTGAGGCCAGTTAAAGCTGCTGTAGTAGCTCTAATGATGTTGATCTTTGTTCTGCTTCCATAAACTTTAGAATAAACATTTTTAATTCCTGAAAGTTCGAGGATAGCTCTGACTGGACCGCCAGCAATAATACCAGTTCCTTCTGGTGCTGGTTTTAAGAAGACTGTTGTAGCTCCAAATTTTCCAGTGATTTCGTGTGAAATTGTTCCGCCGTTAACAATGTTAACTGTGCTTAAATTTCTCTTAGCTTTATCGACACTCTTTTTGATTGCATCTGGGACTTCGCCACTCTTGCCAGTAGCAAATCCAAATTTACCTTTACCGTTTCCAATAACAACAAGAGCGCTAAATTTCATACGCTTACCGCCGTTAAAAACTTTAGTAACACGGTTAATAGCGACTACTCTTTCGTCAAATTCTTTAACGATTTCTTTTCTTGGAGCTCTAGAGAAATTCTTTTTTCCTTTTGAGAATCTCTTTCCTTGTGGAGCTTTCTTTTCTTCAGCTACTTTAGCTTCAGTATTTGCTTCAGTAGCTTTGATTTCTTTCTTTTCTTCTGCCATAAGTTACTCCTTAGAATTTTAAGCCGTTTTCACGAGCACTATCTGCTAAAGCTTTTACTCTACCATGATAGACATAACCGCCTCTATCATAAACGACTGTTTCAATATTGTTAGCAAGACATTTTTTAGCAATATCAGCACCAACAAGTTTTGCGCCTTCAATGTTGTTGCCGTTTGTTAAATGAAGTTGTTCACTTGAACTTGAAACTAATGTAATGCCTTTAGTATCATCGATAACTTGAACTTCGATGTTTTTGTTAGATCTATAAACACAAAGTCTTGGGCAAGTAGTAGTACCGCTAATCTTTTTACGAACTCTAATGTGTTTTCTTAATCTAATTTGATTTCTATCACTATTTTTAATCATAAGTTTAGCCTCCTATTACTTCTTACCAGCACGTTTACCTTCTTTACGGATGATATGTTCATCAACGTAACGAATACCTTTACCTAAGTATGGTTCTGGTCTACGTGTTTCTCTAATTTGTGCAGCTGTTTGTCCAACTTTGAATTTATCACTTCCGCTAACTTCAATAAATCCGTTAACATCTTTTGATTTTGATTCAATGACTTTAACTGTAACACCTTCTAATGGTGTGATTGTAATTGGATGGCTATATCCTACGTGAAGAACGATACTTCCGTTTTTCATTTCAGCTCTATAACCAATACCAATAATAGCTAATTTTTTAACAAAGCCATCATGGCATCCAATACAAGCATTATTAATTAATGCTCTGACTGTTCCATGCATTGCTTTTGTTGATTTTTCTTCATTAGCTCTAGTAACTTTTAAGACGTTATCTTCAAGTACTACGCCAATGAGTTCTGGATCGAATGAAATTTTATCTTCACCGACTTTACCTTTGATATCAACAAAATCAGGGCCGACTGTAACTGTTAATCCTTCTGGAATATGAATGAGTTTATTTCCAATACGTGACATAAATTCTCCTCCTATTACCAAACGAAGCAAATAACTTCGCCACCGACATTAGCTGTTCTACAGCCTTTATCTGTAAGAAGTCCCTTACTTGTTGAAATGATTGCAATACCTAATCCTTTTAAAACGAATGGGATATGTTTGCTATCAGCTGTAACTCTTAATCCTGGTTTTGAGATAACTTTTTCACCATTTGGTCCATATTTAAGTACAATATCGAGTTTTTTGTGACCATCTTTATCTTTTGATTCTTTAAATGAAGTAATAAATCCTTCATCTAAAAGAATTTTTGCAATACCAACCTTCATTTTACTTGAAGGCATAGAAACTTTTTCGTGATGCAAAGCATTTGCGTTTCTAATTCTTGTAAGCATATCTGCTATTGGATCTTGATGCATATTCTATTCCTCCTATAAATTACCATGAAGATTTTTTCATGCCAGGAATTTCGCCTTTATAAGCGAGTTCTCTTAAGCAAATTCTACAAAGACCAAATTTTGAGTAAACAGAATGAGGTCTGCCACATCTGCTGCAACGTGTATATTCTCTGACTTTAAATTTTTGTGGTCTTGATTGTTTGACCTTTAAACTTGTCTTAGCCATCGTTTATCTCCTTATTTACTGAATGGCATGCCTAATTCTTTTAATAAAGCATGTGTTTCTTCATCAGTCTTTGCTGTTGTAACGATAACAATGTCCATACCTCTAACCTTTTGGACTTTGTCGTAGTCGATTTCAGGGAAAATTAATTGTTCTTTAACACCTAAAGTATAATTTCCTCTTCCATCAAATGCATTTTTATTAACACCACGGAAATCTCTAACTCTTGGGAGTGAGATTGAAACTAACTTGTCAAAGAATTCATACATTCTAATTCCTCTTAAAGTTACTTTACATCCGATTGGTTCACCTTCTCTTAATTTGAAAGTAGCAATACTCTTTTTAGCTCTTGTGACAACTGGTTTTTGACCTGTAATTAAAGCGAGTTCTTCAACAGCTTCTTCAAGTCTCTTTTTATCAGTTGTTGCATCGCCAACACCGATATTAATAACAATCTTTTCTAAGTGTGGGACTGCCATTGAGCTAGTATAACCAAATTGTTTGATTAAGTTAGCTTTAATTTCGTTGTTGTAAGTGTCTAATAAACGAGTATGTCTTGCAGGAGCTTTATGTCCCTTAGAAGTTGCAGCTGTTGTTGCTGTAGCTGTAGTTTTCTTTGTTTCTGCCATAATTCCTCTCCTTATTTGACTTCCTTATTAGTCTTTTTAATAATTCTAATTTTATTTCCGTTCTCATCGAATTTGTAGCCAAGTCTTGAACCTTTTTTACTCTTTTCGTCGTAGAACATAACTTTAGAAGCATCAATTGGAGCATAGATTTCTTGAATGCTTCCTTCTGGATTTTGTTGTGTTGGTTTAACGTGCTTCTTACGAAGATTAACGCCATCAACAATTACTTTATTTTCTTTTGGGAAAACTGTTTGAATTGTTCCAACTTTCTTTTTATCTTTTCCAGAGATAACGATGACTTTATCGCCTTTTTTAAGTTTCATTTCATCTACCTCCTATAAAACTTCTGGTGCTAAGGAAACAATTTTCATGAATCCTTCACCTTTTTCACGAAGTTCTCTTGCAACTGGTCCGAAGACACGAGTTCCTACTGGTGTCTTATCCTCATTGATAATAACGCAAGCATTATCATCAAATTTTATTGTTGATCCATCTTTTCTTTCTAATGGATAAGCAGTTCTAACGATAACTGCTTTGACAACATCGCCTTTTTTAACTTTTGCATTAGGAATCGCATCCTTAACAGCACATTGGACAATATCGCCGACTGAACATGATTTTCTATGGCTTCCACCATAAATTCTGAAGACTCTAACTACACGAGCGCCGCTGTTATCAGCTACAACTAAATTTGTTTCTACTTGTACCATAATTACTTAGCCTCCTCGTTTTCTTCTTTTTCATGTAATACTTCTTTTAATTCTGCTTCTTCGATTAATTCAGCATCATCAACAGCTTTTTTGACAACTTTGACTAACTTGAATCTCTTTAAAGCACTCATTGGTTTACATTCTTCAATAGTAACGACATCTCCGATGTGAGCCAAATTTTCTTCATCATGAGCATAGTACTTATTTCTGAATTGAACTCTTTTCTTATATTTTGGATGGTTTCTATAACCTTCGACTAAAACGACAATTGTTTTAGCGCTCTTGTCGCTAACGACAGTTCCAGTAATTCTCTTTTTGTGATCCATAATTACTTACCTTCTTTAACCATTCCGAGTTCTCTTTCTTTTAAGACTGTTAATACACGAGCAATGTCTTTACGAACTCTTCTAACTTCCATAACGTTTTCTAAGCTACCAACTGCTTTTTTTCTTTTTAAGTTGAATAACTCTTCTTTCAAGGAGTAAATTTGATTATTTAATTCTTCAGTAGATAATGCTCTTACATCTTTAATCTTCATAAACTATTTTGCCTCCTTATCCTTTTTAATAATACGTGTTTGAAGTGGAAGTTTATAACTTGCTTGGTGTAATGCTTCCATAGCAACTTCTTCACTAACTCCACCAATTTCAAACATAACTCTATTTTTCTTAACAACTGCTACCCAGTACTCTGGATTACCTTTACCTGAACCCATACGAACTTCAGCTGGTTTCTTAGTTTTTGCTAAGTGTGGGAAGATTCTGATATAAATTTTACCTTCACGTTTTGTATATCTTGATAAGACAATACGGCAAGCTTCGATTTGTCTATCGCTTACCCAGTTACCTGTAACTGCTTGAAGACCATATTCTCCGAAAGCGATAGTGTTACCAGCTTTTGATAAGCCTTCATATCTAATGATATGTGGACGTCTATATTTAACTCTCTTTGGTTGTAACATAACTATTCTCCTTTCTTAGAATTTCTTGAATTATTTTCAGGAATATCTGATTTTAATGAAAAATCTTTAGTTCCACGGCAAATCCAAACTTTAACGCCTAATTTGCCATATGTTGTCATAGCTTCTCTCCATGAGTAATCAATGTCACTAGCTAATGTATTGATTGCCATAGTTCCGTCTTTGTACCATTCACTACGAGCGATATCAGCTCCAGCAAGTCTTCCGCTGACTTCTGTTTTAATACCTTTTGCTCCTGCTTTTCTGACTTGTGAAATAGCTTTCTTTTGGACGATTCTGAAACTTGCACGAGCTTCTAATTGCGCGCAAATTTGATCAGCAACAATTCTTGCATCAAGATATGGTTGTTTAACTTCAACAACATCAATTTTAACAGTACATTTTAATGTTTTTGTTAATGATTCTGTTAATTTGTTAATGTTTTCACCTTTTTGACCAATAACTGTTCCAGGTTTTCCAACAAAGATAATAACTTTGACGAAATAACCCTTATCATTTTTCTTTCTTTCGATTTCAATGTGAGAGAGTTGAGCATCTCTTCCAATTTTACTTTCTAAGAAGTTTCTGATATTCATATCTTCGGATAAGAAATTTGCATAATCTTTATCGGAAGCATACCATCTTGAGTTCCAGTTTTTTGTTAAACCGATTCTCATGCCTACTGGATTAACTTTTTGACCCATTCTCGATTACCTCTCTTAATTTCTTTCCTTAACTGTAACGTAAATATTACAGAATCTCTTTACTAAACCGCTTGCGCTTCCCTTAGCTCTAGGAAGGTATCTTCTCATTTTGATACTATCGCCAGCTTGAATTGAAGCAACATATAATTTGTCTTCGTTCATATTGAAGTTGTTAACTGCGTTTGCCATAGCACTCTTAATAACTTTTGAGACTGGTTGGCTAGCTCTATGATTAACATTAAATAAGATTTCAAGAGCTTCTTCACAGTTCTTTCCTCTAACAAGATCAATCACTAATCTTGCTTTACGAGGTGTGCACTTAACGCTAATTGCTTTTGCATGAGCCTCAGTAACTACTGGTTTAACTTCTGTAACTACTTCTTTTTTAGCCTTTGTTTCTTTTTTAGCTTTTGTTGTAGCTGTTTTCTTTGTTGTTTTCTTAGCTGCTGATTTTACAGTTTTTTCAACTTTTTCATCAGTAACTTCAGCTTTAACTGCTTTCTTAGCAGTGGTCTTTTTAGGAGCACTGGTCTTAGTAGCAGTCTTTTTTGCTACTTTTTTAGTTTCGGTTGCTTCACCTTCTACTTTTTTGGTAGTTTTCTTTGTTTCTGCCATAATTCCTCTCCTTATTTAATACCTGCAGCTTTCTTTGCTGCGACCTTATCTTCAGCATTATTACCGAAGTGACCTTTATATGTTCTTGTTGGAGCAAATTCTCCGAGTTTATGTCCAACCATATCTTCTGTTACATAAACAGTGATAAATGTATGTCCGTTATAAACAGCGAAAGTGTGTTCAACGAAATCTGGGAAAATTGTACTTCTTCTTGACCAAGTTTTAATAACAGCTTTTTTATTTGCTTCGTTTAAAGCTTGAACTTTTTTCATTAAGCTTTCATCAACGAATGGTCCCTTTTTTAAACTACGTGCCATTTTCTAACTCCTTTCTCTATTTATCGTTAACTCTTCTAATAATTAATTTAGAAGATGCTTTTTTTGATTTTCTTGTCTTAACGCCAAGAGCTCTCTTGCCCCATGGTGTACGTGGTGCGTCTCTACCTACTGGACACTTACCTTCACCACCACCGTGTGGGTGATCTGGTGGGTTCATAGCACTACCTCTAACTGTAGGTCTAATTCCTAACCATCTATTTTTACCTGCTTTACCAAAGTTAAGTAAGCTGTAATCTTCATTTCCAACAACACCGATTGTTGCTTTACATTCGCCTAAAACTTTACGTGTTTCACCACTTTGGAGTCTTAAGATAACATATTTTCCTTCTTTACCAAGAATTTGAGCTGAACAGCCAGCACTTCTACAAAGTTGTCCACCTTTCTTTGGCTTTAATTCAATGTTGTGAATTAATGTACCTTCAGGAATATTCTTTAATAATAAAGCATTACCTGTAAGAATATCAGTTGTGTCGCCTGAAACAATTTTATCTCCGACTTTAAGTCCTTTAGGTTGAAGGATGTAGCGTTTTTCACCATCAGCATAGCTGATTAAAGCGATAAATGCATTTCTATTTGGATCGTATTCAATACCTTGAACTTTTCCGACTACTCCATCCTTATTTCTTTTGAAATCGATGATTCTATATTTTCTCTTGTTTCCTCCACCAATATGACGTGTAGTAATAACACCTTGTTGGTTTCTACCACCAGTCTTCTTGATAGTGACGAGTAAACTTTTTTCAGGAGTAGTTTTTGTAATCTCTTCAAAACTCAATGTTGTCATTGCACGTCTTGAAGGAGTATATGGTTTATAATTCTTAATAGACATTTTTATTCTCCTATAATTAAGTTTAGCGAACTATTCTGCAAAAATGTTAATCGATTCGCCTTCTTTAACAGTGACGATTGCTTTTTTAAATCCGCTAATTGTTCCTTTGAATCTTGAGCCACGTGTTGTAACTTTACTTGGAACGTTTACTGTATTTACTTCAGTAACTGTAACGCCATAAATTCTCTTGATAGCGTTTCTAATTTGAACTTTATTAACACCTTTTTTAACTATGAAAGTATATTTGTTATTTTCACTTGTAGCTGTTGTACTTTTTTCAGTGATTAATGGTTCAACGATAACTTCGAAATCATTAATTGTTGCCTTAGTTTTAACTTCAGGAGTAGTTGTAGCAACTTCTTTTTTCTTAGCCATTACTTAGTTTCCTCCTTGTTACCGCCTAATGAAGTTTCGATTCTTTTAACATCTTCTTTAGTAACGATAATTTTTGTGTTATTGAGAAGGTCATAAACAGAGATGTTACCGACACTTCTTAATGTAACGCTTGAAACGTTATTAGCACCTTGTAACATTAATGGATCTTCTGTTACGATAAGTGTTTTAACTTCATTTGCTTTGAAAGTATTTAATAAAGAGATAACTTCTTTTGTTTTTCCTGAAACTTTTAATTCATCTAAAACGATTAAATCTTTCTTAGTTTTTAAGCTTAATGCACTCTTTAATGCTAAAGCGTGTGCTTTCTTGTTTTGCTTAATCTTGAAGTTTTGTTCACCTGTTGGTCCGAAGACTGTTCCGCCACCGACCCAAATTGGTGATCTAGTTGAACCAGCTCTTGCTCTACCAGTTCCTTTTTGTCTATATGGTTTTCTTCCACCGCCAGAAACTTCAAATCTCTTTTTAGTTTTAGCAGTTGCTTGTCTTGCGTTAGCTTGTGATGTCATAACAGCATCGAACATAACTTGGTTATTTGTTTCGACACCGAATACATCTTTGCTTAAGCTAACTGAGCTTACTTCTGAACCATCTTGGGAATAGACTTTAACTTTTAAATTTGCCATTTTGTTCTCCCTTCCTATTCAGCTTTTGCTTCAGCGACACTTCTATCAATAACAGGCTTAACTACTGTTCTTTGAAGTGTTGGCTTGACAGCGCTTCTAATTTTAACAATTGATTTCTTTGGTCCTGGGATTCCGCCTCTAACTAAAACGTAATTCTTTTCAGCATCAACTTTAACAATAATTTGATTTAAAATTGTTGCGCTTTGGTTTCCCATATGACCTGACATCTTCTTACCTGGGATAACACGGTTATTACATCTACCATTGTTAGCAAATGAACCTTGTCCTCTATGATATCCTGAACCATGTCCTTTAGGTCCGATTTTATGTCCCCATCTCTTGATAACACCAGCGTATCCTCTACCTTTACTTGTACCGATAACATCAATGATATCGCCAGCTTTGAATAAATCAGCTTTAATTTCTGAACCGACTTCAAAGTTGTTCATTTCATCACCTTTTAATTCAAATAAGAATTGTTTTGGTGAAACATTAGCTTTTGCGAAGATTCCTTTTTCAGCTTTATTTGTTCTGTTTTCTTTTTTATCTTCATAACCAATTTGAATTGCTTGGTATCCGTCGTGTTCTTTTGTTTTCTTTAATGTTACAACGTTTGGTAAGACTTCAACGACTGTGACGGCATACATTTGTCCATCTTCAGCGTAGACTTGAGTCATACCCATTTTTCTACCGATGATTTCTTTCATTAGTCTTACCCTCCTTATAACTTAATATCGATGTCAACACCACTTGGAAGATCTAATCTTCTTAATGCTTCGATTGTGTCGCTATTTGGATTGACGATATCGATAATTCTCTTGTGAGTTCTAATTTCGAATTGTTCACGAGCATCTTTATCTTTGTGAACAGCTCTTAAAATTGTGTAGACTTGTTTTTCTGTTGGTAATGGAATAGGTCCTACTACACGAGCACCTGTTTTAGTAATTGCATTTACAATTTTGCTAACGCTCATATCAAGTACTTTATGATCATAAGCTTGTAAACGAACTCTAATTTTTTTAGTCTTTGCCATGAATTCGCTCCTTTCGTACATAACCTGTGTTTGCTCAATGCGAATTCCCTGAACACCATCATGACAACGTTTATGGGCGTATCAGCAACCTCGCATATCAACGCTTTGCACAAGCCTTAAAATAATACTATATATAGATGTGCATGTCAACACAAAAAATCACTTTTTTAAAACTTTATAAAATATTTAAAAAGTATCGATATAATCGACACTTTTTAAATATTTAATTTCCGATTTTTTATAAAATTATATATCCAAAACTAAAGTATTTTACTGTTAGAATAAAAATCGAAATAATTATTTTTTAATCACTTTTTTGTACTATTTCTTGTAAAATTTAAGGTTCAAACAACTTTTTTTATATCAATTTCAGATTTCATTTTTTAATGCTAAACTCACATCCGCAATAGTCTTGGCGATATATATCAAGTTTTTTTGAGATCATAACACCTAAATCTTGCCCATTATTTTTCTTAAAATCAGTATTGATGAATCTTACTTTCTTAAATTTTTCTGATAAATAAAGGCCTAATTTATTAATGTAGTCAACATTTTTATTTCTTGATACTGTCATAACTGTAGTTAAAAAAGAAAAATTATTTTTGCTAGCATATTCAAATGCTTTAATGAGTCTTTTTGCAATACAAACCTCGCATCTTTTGCCACCTTCTAATTCATCTTTATAAGGCACCAGCTGAGATGCAAACTCTAAATGAGAATAATCATCTACTACTATTTTAATGTCACTTTTTAATTTACAATTAATAAAATTAACGTATTGTTTTAACGCATCAAGACGTTTAAAAAATTCTTGTTCAGGATAAATATTAGAATTAGAGAAGAAAATAGTAATATCAAATAAATCAGTTAAAAAAACTAAAGGATAGCACGAACAAGCACCACAGCAAACATGTAGTAATAATTTCGGTTTACTATTTCCATTAGCAATTATTTGACGATATTCTTTTAAAAAATCTAAATAATAATTCTCTTTTTCCATATATCTATTATAGTATAAGGCGTTATTATTTTTAATTAATTATGTTCTTTCAATACATGTTTAGTTATTGAAAAGAAAAAAATTCTAAGTAAAATATTAAATAATGAAATACGGGAACTATTTAATTTACGGGTATATTGGGCTTAGTGTATTACTTGCACTTATTCTGATTTTATTTTCTTTTTATATCATTTATTTTAAAGCGTCAAGTAAAAAAGATACTCCTTTGCCTTTAGCTAAGACAAATTACAAATACATTATTTTAATCCCTGCAAGAAACGAAAGTAACGTAATAAAAAACATACTAACATGCTTAAAAAATCAAAGTTATGACAAAAATTTATTCGATGTTTTTGTAATAACCGAGGACTTATCCGATCCAAGTAATAAGATTGCTAAAACATTTGGATTTAATTATATCGTTAGGAAAGATTTAGCTAATAAACATACAAAAGGCTTTGCATTACAAGAAGGATATAATTATTTAATTGAGAATAATATTGAATTCGACTCTCTTTTAATATTTGATGCGGATAATTTAATAGATAAAGATTATTTATTCGAAATAAATAAATTAAAAAATCTTGGATATCAAATGGGAGTGGGTAAGCGTATGTCAACTAATCAAAATAAGACATATATTTCAGCTTCAAGCTCCTTACTTTTTGCTTTTCAAAGTGAATTTACAAATAAAGCAAGAACATCTTTATTCCAAAAGTTTTCCGTTAGTGGGACTGGTTATTACATAGATAAATCTATATTAATAGATGCTGGAGGGTGGATTTTTTTAGGTTTAACTGAAGATGTTGAGCTTACTCGATACGCTTATCTACACGGTATCAAAATGGGATATAATGCTTACGCTTATTTTTATGATGAACAACCTCTAGATTATAAAACAATGCATAATCAACATCTCCGTTGGATTTGGGGTTATTTTAATCGTGATTCTTATAAAATACTGCAAAATAAATCAACATCTTATTCTAAGACACCTTTACTAGCAAAAATCGAATATGTATTTGCTATGGGATTATTTATAAGTACCGAGGTTGCTTTTGCATTAAATTTATTTTACTTCTTAGTTATGTCAATAATTGCTTTTTGCAATACTAATTTTAATTATGGACTTATTTTTTTGCTTTTAGCATTTTTAGATATAATAATAATGTTTCTTATTTGTTCCTTAGCTAATATAATTGAATATTTGATAATAAGAAAGAAAATTAATTTTTCGCATAAAGGGAAAAAATATATATTCTTAACTGGTTTTATATTTTGGAGCGACTTCTTTTTTGCTTTTCTTGATGGTTTATTCAATCCATCGAAGCGCCATTTATGGGTAACAATTAAGCATCAAGGAAATGAGTATTTTAATAACAACTAAAAAATCTATAAAAAAGCCTTAATCATCGAAACATCGATATTAAGGCTTTATTTTAATTTTTATAAATAAACATTGAGTCACCATAGGAGAAAAATTTATATCTTTTTTCTACTGCATGTTTATAGCACTCTAAAGTGAACTCACGTCCCATAAATGCGCTTACAAGCATTACAAGCGTTGACTTTGGTAAGTGAAAATTAGTAATCAAGCAATCAACAGCTTTATATTCGTATCCGGGTGATATAAATATACTAGTTGCACTGCTTTCACCTTTAAACATTCCGAATTTTCCATAATTGCTTTCTAGAGTTCGAACAGCAGTTGTTCCAACAGCGATAATTCTTCTGCCCTCTTTTTTTGCTTTATTTAATTCATTAGCAACTTCATCACTTATATGATATGTTTCACTATGCATATGGTGATCGTTTGTATCTTTAACTTTAACCGGTCTAAAAGTTCCAAGGCCAATATTAAGTGTAATATCTAAAACCTCAACGCCTTTTTCTTTAATTTTTTCAAATAATTCTTTCGTAAAATGAAATCCAGCAGTTGGAGCAGCTGCGCTTCCTTCTACTTTTGCATAAACTGTTTGATAATCACTTTTATCACTCTCACTACGATCTTTATGAATATATGGTGGTAATGGCATTAGCCCAATCTTATCTAGTACTTCATAAAAAATTCCTTTATATGAGAATTTTATATGTCTAATTCCTTCATCTAATGTTTCAACACACTCACCGATAAGTAAATCATCTTTAAAATGAATTTTCGTGCCAACTTTGATAGCTTTAGCATTTCCGCAAAGACATTCCCATGTATCATTTCCTAGATCTTTTAGCAATAAAACTTCAACTTTTGCACCAGTTTTGTCCTTAACGCCAAATAATCTAGCAGGAATGACTTTAGTATTATTTCTAACAAGAACATCACCTGGCTTTAAATAATCAATGATGTCTTTAAAAATTTTATCTTCGTATGTTTTAGTTTCTTTATTAACAGCTAACAATTTGCACTCATCTCTAACCTTAGAAGGCTCTTGAGCAATTAATTCTTCAGGTAAATAATAATCAAATAATTCAATATCCATATTTTTCTCTCTTCTAATCGATTAATTATATATCAAAAATCATCAAACTACAAAAGTAGACATCAATGAATAATAAATTTCTATTTTTTATAATTTAAAAAGGCACTTGATAAGTGCCTTTTTAATATTTGCCTATAACAATTCTTCTATTTTCTTTTCAATAATATCATGACTTGTTGTTGGCTCAAATCTATCTACAACTTCTCCAGTTTTTGAAACTAAAAATTTTGTAAAATTCCATTTTATATCTGATTTGTTTTTATAATCAGGATCTTGTGTTGATAAAATGTCGTTTAATACAGGTGTTAATGGATGTTTTTCATCAAAACCTTTAAAACATTGTTTCGACTTTAAATATGTATATAGTTTATCTTCTTTTTCCCCATTGACATCAATTTTCTTCATTTGTGGAAACTTTATGCCAAATCTTGTTTCACAAAATGTATGAATTTCATCATTAGAACCTGGTGCTTGAGCTCCAAATTGGTTGCAAGGGAAATCAACGATTTCAAGTCCTCTATCATGATATTTTTCATATAACTTTTCAAGTTCACTGTAAGTAGGTGTAAACCCACATTCAGTAGCTGTATTAACTATTAATATTACTTTTCCTCTTAAATTAGCAAAATCAAATGTATTTCCCTTTCTGTCTAAAACAGTAAAATCATAAATATTCATTATTCAATCCTCCAATTTAATTTTAAATGCTTAATTAAATTAATTAAATTAAAATGCATAAAAAAAGTTAAAGAATAACTCTTTAACGTTTTTTACTAGAAACCTCTTTTATCACCATATTTTCTTAGTATTTCATCTTTATATTCTAAGAAACGATCTTCTTTAATAGCTTCCCTAGCACCTTCAACAATCGAAATTAAAAATCTTAAGTTGTGTATAGACATCAATCTAGCTCCAAAAGATTCATTGGAAACATATAAATGTCTTAAGTAAGCTTTAGTGTAATTTTTGCAACAATAGCAATCGCATTCTTTATCTAAAGGTGTAAAGTCTTCTTTATACATTTCTTTTCTAATATTTATTCTACCTTCATGAGTCATTAAAGTACCATGTCTTGCGATTCTAGTTGGCAATACACAATCCATCATATCAACGCCACGAGCAATGCCTTCTAAAATATAATCTAAGCTACCAACACCCATTAAGTAGCGAGGTTTATCTTGTGGTAGATATTTAACTGCGTAATCTATCATTTTAAAACAAACATCTTTAGGCTCTCCTATAGATGTACCACCAATAGAATATCCATCAAAATCCATAGCCACTAATTTCTCAACACATTCTTTCCTTAAATCTTCAAATTCTCCGCCTTGAACAATCCCAAATAAAGCTTGATCTTCTTTTTTATGTGCATCAAGACCTCTTTTTGCCCATCTTATTGTACGTTCTGTACTCTTTTTTGCGTATTCATAGCTTACAGGATATGGAATGCATTCATCAAAACTCATCGCTATATCAGCACCAATTTTCTCTTCAATTCCGATAACACTTTCAGGTGTAAACTTAATCGTATAGCCATTTAGATGTGACTTAAATGTAACACCTTCTTCGGTTATTTTACGTTTTTCAGCTAATGAAAAAACTTGAAATCCGCCACTATCAGTAAGCATAGGGCCATCATAATTCATAAATTTTTGTACGCCACCTGCTTTTTGAACTATATCTTCTCCTGGCCTTAAATGTAAATGATATGTGTTCGCTAAAACAACCCCACTGCCTATGCTTTTTAATTCCTCTGGAGATAATGTTTTTACGGTTGCTAAAGTGCCAACTGGCATAAACATTGGAACTTCAACATCCCCATGAGGTGTATGTAAAATACCATAACGAGCTCCGCAGTTCTTATCGACATGTAATATTTCTAAATAAAATCCTTTAGCACCCATAAAAATACCTACCATTTAAAATCTAAATTTCTTGTAGCAAGAATATAAGAAGGAAAGCCTTTTACCTTATGCATTAATAATAGCATAATAGGATAACCTACACATGAAATAGTTACAAACTCTCCTAAAAAAACAAATCCAAACATTGTCCAATACATTGTCCCTAATTCAAACGCATCAGCAGTACCAACAGATGAAAAATAAATAATAAAAGGAACAACTATCGCATTAACGATTGCAGGTATTAATCCCGCAGTAAACAAGTTTTTCCATAATTTAGATAATCCAACAATTAATAAGCAGCTTACCAATGTAGCCAAAGTTCCAAAAATAATATCTAATGGCCCAACGGTAGATGCAATATTTGCAAGTAAACATCCTAGTGTTAATCCAAGTGTAAATGTCGGATTAAAGAAAACTAATAAATTAAGTGCTTCACTAAATCTAAATTGCGAAAATTGATAAGATAAAGGCATGCACAAAATTGTAATTACAGCATATAATGCAGCAATGAAAGCATTAGCTGTAATGACTTTTACAGTAAAGTTAGCTTTAAACCGTAAAAGAACCTTTGATTCTTTCTTGTTTTCCATTTGAAAACCTCCCCTGTTAAATTTTACGTGTGGTTAGTCATGGGTTAGACACACGAGTCTTTTGTATTATACCTAAAAAGGATAAAAATAAAAAGTCTAAATAAAGACTTTTTATCATTAATAAAAGATGAATAATGTCGATTAAATCGATTAAATTTTATCTTTTTGTGCTTTTTCTTTCAGTTTTATTGACTCTTCTTTTAAAAGTTTTCTAATTATTCTTATATCCTTTTTTGTCAACACATATCCTGTATCGAAAATTCCGCCATTATCAGTCATGTTTTGGTAAACATAATCAATAAAGCCTTCATATTTATCAATATCTTTTTTAGTATAAACTTTCTTTTTTACAGGTGCTTTGTTGAGCTGCTCTAATTTTTTTCTGAATTCATCAAGATAATCTTTGAGATTATATTGATAATCAAAATAAATCAAAGGCAAAAACTCATAAAGATCATCACGCAAAACATTTGCTTTGATCCCAACATCTTTAGACAAATCTTCTAGAGTGTAAAATTTAAGCTCACTTTTATTAACAGCTCTTACTATTTTAGTCAATTTAGTTTTTGATAGCGCCATAATTTATTATCTAAAAATATTATCTAATTAATATAAGATATTGTCAAATTAATAGGCGTTAAAAACTATATATACTAAGAAATTAATTAAATATGTATTGAGCATTGAATATGCAATAGCACGTTACTGATATAATTGTAATAATAGTCCACATAATTACGCTAATCAAAGCACCTAAGCCTGCCGCCTTTGCATTTTTATAATCAGTTTCTCTCCAGACAATCCATAAAATTAATCCAACGAATGGCACAAAAAAAGATAGAATTCCCCAAGCAATAGCGTAATTATCATTATGTTTATTTACAGATACATGTTCATATACTCTATTATCATTATCATTTGAAAATTCTACGATTGAATCGCCACAATTAGGACAAAATTTTGCATCATTTGGTAATTCTTTACCACATTTTTTACAATACATACTAATACTCCTTCATATGTTTTCGTTATATTTTAATACCTTTTGTAATATAAATTAAAATAATTTGATAATAAATTAAAAGTGTATTAATTTTTTATCAAATCAATTTAAACGAATTTATTTTTTTGTTATATTTAAAATATGAAAAACATAAATGTATATCCAATTATGTCTTCTCTTCACAATGATAAAGCTATCAAGGAAGCAAGAGAAAACTTATTAGGAGAATTATCAAAACTTACAAACTTTAATTTTAAAGTTGTCGTTGATGTTAAGGAACTCTATTCTAGCGATTTAGGAATCATTTTAGTTGAAAGTGGAGGCAGTGAAAACTATTTTTTAAAAGCTTATAATTCCTTAAAAGAACCATTCATTTTCTTAACATTTAATCATAACAATTCTTTAGCCGCTTCTTTAGAGATTTTATCTTTTCTTAACAGAAACAATAAGGACGGCGAAATATTGCATGGTGAACCAGCATACATTGCATCAAGAATTAAATCTTATTTAGGAGAATAAACATGACAAAATTAGGAATTATTGGCGCACCAAGTGATTGGTTAATCTCATGCCATGTAGACAAAGAAAAATGTAAAAATATTTTTTCTATTGATTTAGTCGAAGTAACAACGGACGAATTAATTGAAAATGTACATAAACACTTTAATGATAAATGTCCTGAGAACTTAATAAAAGCCTCTTTTAAACAATCAGAACTTGATCTCGCTTATCAAATATATTTAGGATTAAATGACATAGTCGAAAAATACGAATTAAAAGGATTTACAATTAGATGCTTCGACTTATTAACTACGATTCATTCAACTAGTTGTTTAGCATTAGCATTATTTAATGATAGAGGCATCATTGGCACTTGTGAAGGCGATGTACCTGCATTGATTTCAATGTATTTAATGAGAGCAATATGTGATAAGCCTTCATTCCAAGCTAATCCAAGCCAAATCGATGTTAACAATTCAACAATGATTATCGCGCATTGTACATTACCTCTAAGCATGACAACATCATACACTTTAACCACCCATTTCGAATCTGGTATAGGTATTGGAATTAAAGGCGAACTTAAAGAAGAAGATTGTGCTATTTTTAGAATCGGGCCAGACTTAGATAAATATGTTTTATTGAGAGGCCACATTTTAAGAAATTTAAATAAAAACAATCTTTGTAGAACTCAAATTGAAATCAAAGTTAACGATGATATAAATTATTTTTTAACAAGTCCTTTAGGAAATCACCATTTAGTTGTTTATGGAAAAGACTTCGACAAATTAACTACATTTTTAAGTAAAAAAGGATTAAAAAGAGTTAATTAATTTTTATCTTTGATTGTCTAAGATATCCAAAATCTCAAAGTAGCGCTCTTCAAGGGCGCTTTTTTCATCCGTCAACATATCTATTTCTTTATAGTTCTCAAAATCAGCTTCGAGTAACTCATCAATTTCATTTAAGCGAGATTCAATTTCATTGGATTCAGCTTTCAATTCATTAATTTTATTATTTGAAAGTTTCTTTTTTTCTTCTAGTTTATCATAAACAAGATGTTGTTTTTCTTTTACAACTTCTACTTTTTTTGAAATAAAATCACATGCTATAGATTGCTCATTTAATGTCGCTTTTAAATCTTCATAATTTCCTTCGATTAAAATTGATTCATTTGCACTAATATAAAGTACATAATCAGCTAGCGAATTAATAAAATATCTATCATGAGAAATAAAAATAATTGCACCGTTATATTCTCTAAGAGCATTAAGTAGGCACTCTTTTGTTACTAAATCAAGATGATTAGTAGGTTCATCTAAGATTAAAACATCATAATCACTTAAAGATAAATCACAAAGTACAAGACGCATTCTTTCACCATTTGAAAGGTTCACACAGTTCTTAAAGACATCTTCTTTTTTAAATAAAAATCTTCCTAACGCAGTTCTTAATTCACTATCAAGTTTTGTTGGGTATTTATTTCTTAAATAATCTAAACACGTATCCTTTGATACAAATTCATAATCGTTTTGTTTAATATAACCAATTTTTAATTTTCTTAAATGCTTTATTTCACCTGTAATTGCAGGGATTTCGCCTAAAATCGTTTTAACTAACGTAGTTTTTCCAATCCCATTATCCCCGACAATTGCAAGATGATCTTTGCCATATAACGTAAAAGAGAATGGCTTAAAAAGAGCTTTGTTGTCATAACCAGCTGATAAATTAGATAATTCTAAAAGTCCCTTATTCTTTAGATTACTGCCTTCAATTTTAAATTTTATATTTTTATTTTCTTTTGTTGGCATGTCAATATGACTTTTTTCTAGCTTTTCAAGCTTATGAACCCTATCTTTTGCTCTCCCAACAAAACGTGGTTTAGGCATATAAAACTCAATAAACTTTTTTAGACGTTCCATTTGCTCTTCTTCTTTTTTAAATTGAGCAAGTTGATTTTGATAGTTAATTTCTTTTTCTCTTAAATATGAATCATAATTCATAGAATAAGACGTAACTGTATGATTATCTAAATCTAAGATTTTATCTGCTAAATTTTCTAAAAAATATCTATCATGAGAAATAAATAAAATAGTTCCTTTATAACTTTTAAGATATTCTTCAAGCCATTCAATAGTAGATATATCAAGATGATTTGTAGGTTCATCCAATAATAAAACATCATAATCAACTAATAGAAGTTTAATAAACGCAATTTTCATGCGTTCCCCACCACTTAATGTAGATATTTTTGTATCTAAATAATTCTTAGAAAAATGAAATCTAGATAAATATTCTTCAATTTTGTAATCTAAATTAAAAGCGTTATTATCGTTTAAATAATCTAATAACTTATTATACTTTTCAAGTATTTTGTCATCGCTTCTTTCCGCTAATTCTGTCGTTAATTGATTGAATTCATCTATTTTTTTAAAGACATCTCTAAACGAAGTATATAATTCTTCTCTTACTGTATGATTAATATCTTCGATTGCATTTTGATTTAAATAACCGATTTTTAAATTATTTAGAATAGAAATATCCCCTGGCTTGTCCTCTTTAGGCATTAAAGTAGGCTCCTCTTGTTTTAATATTAATTTAAAAATAGTTGTTTTTCCCGCACCATTCGAGCCAACAAGAGCTACCTTTTCTCCTTTATTAATAGAAAAAGAAACATGATCTAATATCAAATCTAGCGAATAATATTTTGTAACATTTGAAAAACTAATTAAAGACATACTCAGTTATTATATAAACAAATCTACTTTTTTTCATTATAAAATCATGTAAAAGAAATTATTGAAACAGATTATCTCAAAAGAGCATATACTATTTGCACTAATAGAAACTTGTCTTTTGACTTTATTGTGATAGAATAATTAAACTAAAAAGGAGGTAAAAATGAGAAAAAGTTTTCTTGCTATCGCTGCAGTTTCATTTTTATGCTTAACTTCTTGTAATAGTAAATCATTGACATTCGAAGAGGCGAATTCGCTTGTCGAACATATTAAAACATCGATTGCCTCAGAAGGTTTTAATTTTCCAACAAAAATAAATATTACGTTGCTTAAAAAAAGCAAGGACACATATATAAGCAAAAGTAAAATTAGATTTTCACTAGAAGATAAATACATTTATTATGCTTTGAAAGATGAAAATAAAATTGATGAATATTGGACCTTCGCAGAAAAGAAAGAAAACAAAATATATTACCTCCACTCAATTAACATCGGAAAATCAAAAACTTTTAAATCAGGAAGATATGAAGAATATAATAACGATAGCTCTTTGTTTGAAGAAACGTTTACTATACTAAAAAATAATATAATTTCCGAATATGACGCAATTGAAAATGTTTTTTCAGAATCAGAAAAAATTGCGAATACTAACGAGCAAAATAATCATTTATTTTCTTCAGATTATAAAGACCTTGATGTTGATATTCAATGCGAAGACAAAACAAGAAAAATTATAGCTAATTTTACAATTGCTAATAGTTTAGTCTATAGATCAAATATCCTTATGCAAAAAAATAATGAAGAAACGCAAAACTATGAAAAACGTTTTGATTATAACGGCGTCAACATCACTAAACCAAATATAAACGATTTTATTAAAAAATAAACCTCCTTTCATTAACACAAAAGGAGGCTTTTTATAAAATTTGATTTTTTATATAAATTAATGGAATCTAGCGTATTGATCTTTAATCTTTTCGTGTGATTCGTGTGATTTAATACAATCAGCAATCATTTCTGCTACAGAAATAACTATAATCTTTGATGAATTTGCAAATTCAGGGTGTTCAATTGTATCAGTAACAAGAACTCTTTCAATATAATCAGCAGATTCAAATCTTTCTAAAGCATTGCCATTGAATAAAGCATGCGAACAGCAAATTATAACTGATTTTGCACCTTTATCTTTTAAGGCTTTCGCACCAGCAAGAATTGTTCCACCAGTGTCTATAATGTCATCAACCATAATACAAATTTTACCTTCAATATCACCAACAACATTAGTGATTTCGGCTACGTTAGGTTTTGGTCTACGCTTATCAATAACAACAATTGATGTGTTTGGAATAAAGAAAGCTAAATCTCTTGCTCTACTCATAGCACCGTGGTCTGGTGCAACAACAGCGACGTGTTCTGGATCGATTTTTGTTTGCTTTAATAAATATTTATTTAAATATTTAGCAAATAAATATGATGGAGATAAATTATCTAAAGGGACTCCAAAGAAACCTTGAATTTGGAGTGTATGTAATTCAACAGTTAATACACGTTTTACTCCAACATTTGTAAATAAGTCTGCAACTAATTTTGCGCTTATTGGCTCATTCATATGAGCGATTCTGTCTTGTCTAGCATATCCATAATATGGCATGATGACAGTGACTTCTCTACAGTTTGCTCTTTTAACTCCGTCAATAAATATGAGAGTTTCCATAATTCTGTCATTAACTGGTTTACAAGTTGATTGAATTATGTAAACTTTTTTGCCTCTTACATCTTCTAAAGATGTTGCAAGGCATTCACCATCAGCAAAGTGATGAATCTCACTCTTAGATCTTTCTATTCCAAGGTGAGCGCAAACTTTGTTGGTGAGCTCAACATTTGAAGATAATGAGAAAACTAAAATATCTTTTATCATGAAGATTTATCCTCCTTCTTCAGCATTTCAAATATTATCATTTTTAATAAGATATTAAAATAGAATTAATAATTTAGAGTAGAAAAAAATAAATTTACTGTAAATTTACTCAAATTTTATGCTTGTAGAGTAAATATTTTTACTATTAAGTTCGATTCCATCGGTGTTTTTTCCATTTAC
>CAUWDL010000004.1:0-25374 GCA_963557285.1 uncultured Bacilli bacterium
CTTGTAAAGTTCGCCCAAACGGAGGGTCTGACCGGATGTATTGCTATTTATATGAAAGCTTATTTCGAAGAATCTAACATTTATGCAACAGATATACATGAAAGATGCTTAGATGTTGCGAAAATTAATGCTGAAAAATTTAACGCAAAAATAAATTTCTTAAAAGGTGATATGTCAAAACCACTTTATGATGTTGATGAGCCAATAGATATTCTTATAAGTAATCCACCATATGCATATGATGATTCAGAAATTGAAGAAAAAGTAAAAAAATATGAGCCAATCGATGCGATAACAACAATAGGCGGAACAACTTTTTATGAAGATTACTTCAAAAATTATTCTAAATTTATGAACGATAATAAATTTATGATGGCTTTTGAGATCGGTTATAACGAAAAAGATGCCCTTACAATTCTTATAAATAAATATTTTAATGAAGAAAGTGACATTCAATATAAGTTTTATAAAGACATTTATAATTTAGATAGATATTTAATTATTCTGAAAGGATATAAAAATGGAATTCTTAACTAAAAACGATATTGATAAATGTGTTAATATTATAAAAAAGGGCGATTTATTAGCTTTTCCTACAGAAACTGTTTACGGATTAGGAGCTATTTCAACTAGTGAGGAAGCTTTTAATAAATTAGTAGAAACAAAAAAGCGTCCACCAAATAAACCATTTACTTTAATGTGCTCTTCTTTAAAACAAGTTAAAGACATTATTGAAATTGAGCCATATGCTACAAAATTAATCAAAAAGTATATGCCTGGTCCAATCACTTTAATACTAAAAACAAAAAAATCTGTCCC
The DNA here is from genome assembly GCA_963557285.1 of uncultured Bacilli bacterium. Classification (GTDB taxonomy): domain Bacteria; phylum Bacillota_I; class Bacilli_A; order RFN20; family CAG-826; genus Onthovivens. The sequence continues at coordinate 820 of CAUWDL010000004.1, forward strand.
ACATTATTTAGATTTAGGGACAGGATTTGTCGGAATTAGAATTCCTAATGACGAATTTGTTTTAAAAATGATAGAAAAAATAGGTGCACCGCTTTTAGTTCCAAGCGCAAATGTTTCTAATGAACCACCTGCTATGTCAGATGAAGAAGTTTATAAGTATTTTGGAAATAGTGTAGAAATTGTTTGCGGAAAATGTGAGAAAACAATCCCATCAACAGTTGTAAAGGTTGAAGATGGAAAATTAACTATTTTACGTGAAGGACCTATCTCAAAAGAAGAATTATTGGAGGCTATTAAATAATGAAAATTTCACTTGCATGCGATCATGGCGGTTATATTTATAAGGAAGAAGTTAAAAAACATTTATTAAATCAAGGTTACGATATTATCGATTGTGGAACTAATTCAGAAGAGAGTTGTAATTACGCTCTATTTGGAATTGAAGCTGCAAAAAAAGTAAGTTCTGGTGAAGCTAAATTCGGAATTGTGATTTGTTCTAGCGGAGAGGGAATCTCTATTGCGGCGAATAAAGTAAAAGGTATACGTTGTGGGATTGGCTATAATGATGAAGTTAGTTGCTTATTAAGACAACATAATAATGCTAATATGATTGGTTTTGGTGCTAAATATATGAAACTTGATGATGTTTTAAAAAGAGTAGATATCTTTTTAAAATCGGATTTCGAAGGTGGTAGACATTTAGCCAGAGTTCAAACTATTATTGATCAAGAAAAATAAAAAATGAAAAATTCCTCAATTCATTTACTTGTGTATATGAAGGGAGGAATTTTTATTTATAAATGCTCATTATGTGGAAATGAAGATGAAAAGTATATTGGTTATCGTAATGGTAAGCCATATTGTAGAAGATGTATAAATTTTATTGGCGAACCTGTAGATGATAGTGTATTTATTCGAGATTATAAAGGCTCATTTACGATAAATTATTCACTAAGTAAGGAGCAAAAAGAAGTTTCTAATAAAGCACTCAACAATTTTAAAAACGGTAAAGATACTTTGATATATGCTGTATGCGGAGCAGGTAAAACAGAACTTGTTTTTGAGTCTATTCATTATGCTTTAAGCAATAAATTAACAGTAGGGTTTGCCATTCCTAGAAGAGATGTTGTTATAGAACTTGCTTTTAGACTTCAAAACACATTTAAGAAATATAAAGTTATCAGTGTTTATGGTGGTAATACTGATAATAAAGTTGGAGATATTATTTGTTTAACAACACATCAACTTTTTAGATATGAAAAATATTTTGATTTATTGATTCTTGATGAAATCGATGCTTTTCCTTTTAAAGGAAACTATGTATTAAATGCTCTTTTTAGGAGAAGTATAAAAGGAAATTATATAATGATGACAGCTACGCCAAGTAAAGAAATACTTGATGAATTTCGTAATGGCAAGGACAAGGAATTGCTTGAACTTTACGTTAGATATCATCATAAACCAATTCCAGTGCCAGTAATTAAAAGGAGTATTAAAGTGCTATTACCTTTTATCGTTGTTAAAAATTTACTTAGATTTAAATCTCTAAAAAAGCCTTTATTGATTTTTGTACCAACTATAAATTATTGCGAAAAATTGTATAATTTTATAAAAATATTTGCAAAATCTGGAAATTTTGTCCATTCGAAGAGGATTGAAAGAAGTCAAATTATTGAAGATTTTAAAAATAAAAAATATGACTTTTTGGTTACTACTGCGGTCTTAGAAAGAGGTGTTACAATTAAAAATTTACAAGTAATTATTTATAAAGCTGACAATGATATTTTTACTAAGGAAGGACTGATTCAAATATCAGGAAGAGTTGGAAGAGTTATAGGTGCTACTAGTGGAGAAATAATATATATCTCCGAAACTACTACAAAAGCGATGAAGGATTCTATAGATGAAATTAATAGAGCCAATAGAGTGCTGCAAAATATGCTTCAAAGAACTTAAAAATAACACGTTTCATTCATTGCTTAATAATATAGAAATATGTAATTCATGTATGATGAAAATGGATCCATATTTTAAAACTTTCTATATTGATAACATTAAAGCTCTCGCTATTTATCGATATGATGATTTTATAAAGCAACTAATTTATCAATTTAAAGGATGCTTTGATATAGAGTTAAAAAATGTATTTTTAGGTCCTTATAGATTTGAACTATCTTTATTATTTTATAGTTATTATTTAGTACCACTGCCTTCTTCTAAAGAGCATGACGAAAAACGCGGATTTAATCATGTTCTTGAAAGTTTTAAATGCTTAAAGTTACCTTTTTTAAATGTTTTATACAAGAATAAAAATCATAAACAAAGTGAAGGAAATATTTTCCAAAGAAAAGATGTTTCAAATGTTATCGAAATCAAAAATGGCGAGCTTATTAAATGCAAAAAAATATTGATAGTTGATGATATTTGTACAACTGGTTCGAGTTTGCGTAGAGCTATAGAACTTGTTAAAAAATATGAACCTAAAGAACTAAAAATTCTTGTAATTGCCAAAAGAGATTTAACGGAACAAGAAAAAGAATACGTAAAAGGTAAAATTGAAATAATATGAAATTGTTGCTTTTTTATTGCGGTAAAACGAAGAAAATATTAAGGCTTTATTACCATTATCTATAATGGTATAATTTAAGTAATTTTGTGTAGGTATTTATATGTCAAATTTTATTGAAAAATTATTTAGAGTAGATGAAAGAATTTTAAAGAAGTACAAGAAGGAAGCGAAACTTGTAGATGGTTTTGCTGAGGCTATGAGCAAACTCAGCGATGAACAACTTAAAGCTAAAACAAATGAATTTAGAGAAAGACTTAAAAAAGGCGAAACATTGAAGGATATTCGCTATGAGGCTTTTGCTGTTGCAAGAGAAGCAGACAAAAGAGTATTAGGTATGTATCCATTTGAAGTCCAGGTAATTGGTGGACTTGTTTTAACTGATGGAGACGTTGCTGAAATGAGAACAGGGGAAGGTAAAACTCTTACTGAAACAATGCCAGCTTATTTAAATGCTTTATCTGGTAAAGGCGTTCATATTGTTACTGTTAATGAATATCTTGCTCAAAGAGACGCTAATGAAATGGGCCAAGTATTCCGCTGGCTTGGATTAACTGTCGGCGTAAATTTACATAGTTTAACCACTAGTGAGAAGAAAGCAGCTCATTTATGCGATATTACATATACTATTAATAGTGAGTTAGGCTTTGATTATTTAAGAGATAATATGGCTCCATCAATCGATCAAAGAGTTCTTCGTCCTTTAAATTATTGCATTGTTGATGAAGCTGATAGTGTTTTAATCGATGAATCACGTACGCCATTAATTATTTCTGGTGGTGCTAAAGCTAGTGCTTCACAATATACTGTTGCAGATAGATTTGTTAAGATGCTTAAAGCTAGTACACCGGTTGATGAAGAATATAAGAAAAAGCATCCTGACTATATTCCTGATGGAGATTATGAAATAGATGTTAAAACAAAATCAGTTAATTTAACCGATAAAGGTGTTGATAAGGCTGAAAAAATGTTTGGAATTGACAATTTATATGCTCCACAATATCAAGACTTAGTACATAGAATTCACCAAGCTTTAAAAGCAAATTACATCATGGCTAGAGACGTTGAATATCTCGTTGATCAGGACAGAGAAATTCAATTAATCGATCAATTTACTGGACGTGTTTTAAAAGGCAGAGAATACAGTGACGGTTTGCAACAAGCTATACAAGCTAAAGAAGGCGTTAAGATTAAAGAAGAAACTGTTACTCTAGCAACTATTACTTATCAAAACTTCTTTAGACTTTTTAAGAGTATTGGTGGTATGACAGGTACAGCAAAAACTGAAGAAGAAGAATTTAGAAAAATTTATAATATGAAGGTTGTATGTGTACCAACAAATAGACCTGTTCAAAGAATTGATGCTACTGATTATGTTTTTGCTAATAAAGACTATAAAATTAAAGCTTTAGTCAAAGAAGTACAAGAAAGACATGAAAAAGGACAACCAATTCTTATCGGTACACCTTCTGTTGAATCTAGTGAAGACGTTGCGCGTTATTTAGATAAAGCTGGACTTCAATATGAAATGCTTAATGCAAAGAATCACGCACATGAGGCGGAGATTATTTCTCATGCAGGTGAAAAAGGTAGAATTACGCTTGCTACAAATATGGCTGGTCGTGGTACAGATATTAAATTAACTCCTGAAACAAGGGCACTCGGTGGATTATGTGTCTTTGGTCTTGAAAGACATGAATCTAGACGTATTGATAATCAATTGAGAGGACGTTCTGGACGTCAAGGAGACCCAGGTTTTTCAAGATTTTATGTTTCCTTAGATGACGAATTGATGATTCGATTTGCAAATGATAATTTAAGAAAGATGTTTGCTGGGTATGGAGATGAAGCTATTGAAAGTAGAATGCTTACAAATGCCATCACTAGTGCTCAAAAGCGTATTGAAGGGCAAAATTTTGATGTTCGTAAAAATTTGTTGGATTATGATGATGTTTTAAGTAAACAAAGACAAATTATGTACTCAAAAAGAGACCAAATTCTTTATGCAAAAGATATTAATGAATTATTATTTGAAACATTTAAAGATTGCGGCGTTGCTCTTTGCAAGCGTTCAATTCCTGAAAATTCTCAAAATAAGGTTGTTAATGGTACTAATTTAGTATCATTAATTATTCCACGTTTTTTACCTGAAGGTTCCATAAAACCTGCTTTATATGATGAAGCAAATCCTGAAGAAGCTGGTGAGGATTTAGGTGAAGTTTTATTAGAAGCTTATTTAACAAAAAAGAAAGAATGGGATAAAGAGCTTTCAAATAGAATTGAAAGACAAATTACGCTTAGATGTATAGATAGAAACTGGACACAACAAATTGATAATATGACTAGATTTAGAGAGTCGGTTTCATTAAGAAGTTATGGACAAATCAACCCATTACAGGACTATGTTAATGAAGGATGGGCGATGTTTAGAGAAATGCTCGAAACTATATCTCTAGAAGTTGTTTTAAATTTAATGAATATTAAAGTTGAAAAACGTGCTGATGATAAACCAAGAGAATCATTTACGATAAAAGCGGAACCATCTAATGTAGCTTCATCAATTGAAAAACACGAAGAAAATAAAGAAAAGAGTGATTTAAAAGTTGTTGAGAAAAACTCTTCGACTGATTTAAATATTACTCATATTGATAAAAACGCAAAAGCTGCTGAAGATCATGAATTTGATGATGTTCATACGAATTAGTTAGCTAAATAACGAAAGGCTTAAAAATGATTGATTTATATGTATTAAAGTTAGGATTAAATGAGGCTAAGGAAGAAATTTCTCAGCTCGGTGATTCTCTTTGACGTTCCTAAATTAAAAACTAAAATTGATGAATACGAAAAAATGACTCTTAATGATGATTTTTGGAATAATCAAAGAGAGGCGAGTAAAATCATCGATAAGAAAAATGATTTAATATATAAAGTTAATTTATATACAAAACTTAGTAAAGAAATTGCTGATATTGACGAACTTGTATCTTCGTTAGATGTTAATGATGATGATATGGGTCAACTTGCAATTGACTCTTTTAATGAAGCTGACAAAGAAATTAAAGAACTTAAAAAAATAGTTTTATTTTCGGGTGAATATGATTCACTTAATGCGACCTTGGAAATACATCCTGGCGCAGGAGGAACTGAAGCTTGTGATTGGGCGGATATGCTTTTAAGAATGTATGAGCGCTTTGCTGAAAAACATAATTTTAAGTTTAAGATTCTTGATTTTTTACCTGGAGATGAAGCTGGCGTTAAAAGCGTTACGTTGTCAATAGATGGTAAAAATGCTTATGGTATGCTTAAAGGTGAAAAAGGCGTTCATCGTCTTGTTAGAATATCACCATTCGATTCAAATGCTAGAAGACATACAAGTTTTGCAAGCGTGAATGTTATTCCACAATTTGATGACTCTATAAAAATTGATATTAATCCTTCAGATTTAAAAATTGATACATATCGCAGTGGTGGTGCTGGCGGACAAAATGTTAATAAGGTTGAAACCGCTGTTAGAATCACACATATACCAACTGGCATTATTGTTTCGTGTCAAGTTGAAAGAACACAATTAAAAAACAAAGAATTAGCAATGAATATGCTTAAAAGTCAATTATTTGCAAGACAAGAAGCAGAACGAAAAGCTAAACTTAAAGGCATTGTTGGAGAGCAAAAAAACATAGAATGGGGTTCTCAAATTAGAAGCTATGTTTTTTGTCCATATACATTAGTAAAAGATAACAGAACTAATTGCGAGGATACTCAAATTGATAAGGTAATGGATGGAGATTTAGATAAATTTATTTATTCATATCTTGAGATGGAGGCTAAAAATAATGCGGAATAGTATAAAAAAGTCTTTTAAAGCTTATTTTGCTAAGGAAAATATCGGAAAGAATTTGATGAATTTGTTCTTGTTGCTTTTAGGTACTTTTGTATTAACTATTGCAAGCGGTTTTTTTCTTGTTCCATTTCAAATTGTTAGCGGTGGAATGACAGGTATAACTATTATTACTTCTAGTTTTATTCCAGCTGACATAATGAGCTATATATTGAGTTGGGGCTTTTTTATTCTAGGTTTTATAGTTCTAGGTTTTAAATTTACCATTTCATCCTTAGTTTCCACTATATTTTATCCAATTTTCTTGTCTTTAATTTTAAGAACTGGTATGCTCGAGCCATTTTTAAAAACACTTACTGGTGTTCAAGACTTAATTATTGAGAATGGTGTTATTATGAACTTATCAAGTGTAAGTGTTGATAATGGTCTTCTACTTATCATAGGTATTTTAGGTGGGGCTTTAACAGGTATTGGATGTTCATTGACTTTTCAAGCAGGTGGCTCTACAGGAGGGTTAGATATATTAACCTTTATCATTTCTAAATATACAGGTCTTAAAGAATCCGTATCTTTTTTTATTTTAGATGCTGTCATTGTTGGAACTGGAATTATAATGAATTTAGTATCGGGTGATAATATTCATTTAATAACTGGTTTAATTGGCGTTATTACAGCTTTTGTTTGTTCTATGCTTGTTGAACTTATGTATTCTGGTAAAGCTACTGCTTATGAGGTCGATATTATTTCAGATAAGCCTGATGAAATCTTGGATTTTGTAATAAATGATTTAGAAAGAAGTGCAACAATCTTTGAAGTTCAAGGCGGATTTACTAAAGAAAAGAAAATTTTGATTAGAGTTTGTTTTTCAAGAAGAGAATATGTAAAGATTAAAAATGGAATCGCAAAAATTGACCACAATGCTTTTTGTACTTTTAATCAAACATTATTCGTCGGCGGTGAAGGTTTTGAAAAAATTAAAACAAATGAATTTGAATCATTTAAATATTTAAAAAAGATTAATAAATTTAACAAAAAAGAAAATACAGATTTAAAAAGCGATAAAAATGCAGAAAGTGAAAACAATAAGTAGAAATGTTTAAACTTATTTCAAATTTTAAGCCTAATGGTGATCAGCCTAGAGCAATTAGAGAACTAGTGAAAGGCGTAAAAGAAGGAAAAAAATATCAGGTTCTTTTGGGCGCAACTGGAACTGGTAAAACTTTTACGATGGCAAATGTTATTAAAGAAGTAGATAAGCCTACGTTAATTCTTGTGCATAACAAAACTCTAGCAGGGCAACTTTATAGTGAAATGAAAGAACTTTTCCCAGAAAATAGAGTTGAATATTTCATATCAAATTTTGATTTTTATCAACCTGAAGCATATTTGCCAGCATCTGATACTTTTATTGATAAAAGCGCGTTAATGAATGATGAAATTGAAATGATGAGAGTTAGCGCAATAAATTCTATTGTATCTAGAAGAGATACTATTGTGGTTGCTAGTGTTGCTGCAATTTATGGTTTAACTGATCCTGATGAATATAAAAAGCTTATATTTGAAGTCAGAGTAGGCGAACAAATAAATAGGAAGAAATTTTTTAATAGACTTCTTGAATCTCAATATAAAAGAAATGATGTCGATTTAACCCCAGGAAGATTTAGAGTGCATGGCGATGTAATTGATATCATGCCTTCAAACAGCGAAAATTGGTACATAAGAATTGATTGCTTTGATGAAGATGTGGAAAACATCGCAAAATGCAATTATTTGACTGGCGAAATACTTGAGAAGTTTACATATTATGATTTATTTCCAGCGTATGACCACGCTTCGGGTAGAGATAATATATTAAAAGCTTGTGATTCTATTGAGGAAGAACTTAAAACTCGAATGGCATATTTTGAAAGCGAGCATAAGCCATTAGAAAAAGAAAGAATTGAAATGAGGACAAAACAAGACATTGCCTCAATGCGAGAATTTGGATTTTGCCCTGGAATAGAAAATTATTCAAGACATATTGATGGCAGAAAACCTGGTCAAAGACCATTTTGTCTCATGGACTATTTTCCTAAAGATTATCTACTTATTGTTGATGAAAGTCATGTTACATTTCCACAAGTTCGTGGGATGTACAATGGAGACAGGTCTCGTAAATTAACGCTTGTAGAATACGGATTCAGATTACCTAGTGCACTTGATAATCGTCCACTTAATTTTTCTGAATTCGAAAGTGAAATAAATCAAGTTATTTGCACAAGTGCAACACCTGGAGATTATGAATTAGAGAAAACTAATGGTAAATATGTCGAGCAAATATTACGTCCGACAGGATTGCTCGATCCTGAAATAGAAGTTAGACCAACGTTAGGCCAAATTGATGATTTAATTTATGAAATTAAAGAACGCATTTCTAAGAATGAAAGAGTAATGGTCGTTACTTTAACTATAAAAATGGCTGAAGATTTAACTTCATTTTTAAAAGAACATGACATTAAAACTGTGTATATGCATAGTGAGTGTAAAACTTTAGAAAGAAGCGAAATTATATATCAACTAAGAAAAGGAAAATATGATGTTTTGGTTGGAATAAATTTACTTAGAGAAGGACTAGATATACCTGAAGTTAGTTTGATTGCTGTTCTTGATGCTGATAAAGAAGGATTTTTAAGAAGTTCACGAAGTTTAATACAAGTTGTTGGGCGTGCTGCAAGAAATGAACATGGAAAAGCAATTATGTATGCTGATCATATAACTGATTCAATGAAAGTATGTATTGATGAAACACAAAGAAGAAGAGCAATTCAAGAAAAATTTAATGAAGAGAACGGAATAATTCCACAAACTATTGTAAAAGCTATTCAACCACCAATTCATATCGCTGAAAAAGAAATTGAATTAGATATTAAAAAAACAAATGTAAAATTAACTAAGAAAGAACTTGATAGAAAAATAAAACAATTAGAAAAAGAAATGAATGAAGCGGCGAAAGAATTTGATTTTGAACGAGCAATTCAACTTCGTGACATGCTATTTGAGGTAAAAGCTCAAAGGAATGGTTAAATTAAAAATTAAAGTAGAAAAGTTTAATATTTAAATGTAAAATTAAAAAAGCGATTCGTTTTTTAATTTGCTTTATGGAGGTGCTTAGTATGCAATGGTATGATTATGTATTTTGGGTTGTTGCATTTATAATAATAGTTTTAGGCTTATTGCAAGGTGGTAAGAGTGAAGGCGCTTCTGGTGCTATTACTGGCGGAGGATTAAACGTCTTCGTTAAAACTAAAGAAAGAGGTAGCGAACTTATTGTCTCTTATTTAACATTAGGATTCGGAATTGTTTTCCTATTTTTAGCTTTATTATCTACATCATTAACCCAAGCTCCAGTAGATTCGGGAACAACAGGTACAACACCTGATGGCGGTTCAACTGATGCTACTGTTACAGCTGTTTCATTATTTGTTAATTATTTAAGTGCGATTTTATAATTTCCACGCATAAAAAAACACAGTGTTTTTGAGAGTGTTACTCAAACACTGTGTTTTTTATTTTAAAGATTCGAATTTTCTTAAAGATTTTTTCTCTCCAATTACTACAATACAATCGCCTTCTTTAAAAATATATTTTGGATCTATTCTTGTTTCAATCATATCTCCATATTCTAGCGCAATAATATTTAAACCGTAATTTTGTCTAATATCAGCATCTAGAATTGATTTTCCAATATATTGTGTTGGGACTTTAACTTCAAGAATTTCAACTTCGTCATTAAGCGAAATGAAGTCTAAGACATTATTGGAAAGGATACGTTTTGCAAGTTTGTCACTACTATCTTTATAAGGGTAAATAACTTCAGCTCCTAATTTTTCTAATACGAGACCTTGTTCCTCAGAGTTGGACATTGCAATTACTTTTGGGACGCCTAAATTTAGAGCGTTTAAGGTTGCAAATATAGCTGTGTCCATGTGTTCTCCGATACAGACAACAATAGTTTCACATTCTTTAAAACCAGTCTCAGCTAATGTTTCCTTAGACAAATCTTCGCTTACAAAAGCATAATCACAAAATTCTAGAGCTTTTTTAACTTTCTTTTCTTCTTTATCTATACAAACAATATTTTTCCCAGATTGCACTAATTCATAAGCTAAGCACATGCCGAATTTTCCTAATCCAATAATTCCAACAGTTGCTTTATTTTTTCTTTTTCTCATATTTTACCTTTCTTTATCCAATTGAAACATCTTCTTGAGCGTAGTGATATAAAATAGTATTTTTACCTTTAAATGCTGTAGAAATTGTTAGAGGGCCAATTCTTCCGACATACATTAATATAATCAATATTACTTGAGAACCATCTTCTAGATAAGGCGTGATTCCTGTAGATAAGCCAACAGTTCCAAATGCAGACATACATTCAAAGCCAAAATCGACAGCATTGTATGCAATTGCTCCTTCTTGATATTCTATAGTCTTAATACCATCAAGAGTAATGTAATTATAACCACCTTCTATTATAGACATAATGGTAAATCCAAATAAGAAGAACAAGAATCCAAGAATAATAATTAATAGAGCACGTCTTATCAAATCTTTGTTAACACTACGTTTAAATGCATATGGTCGTTTACCAGTAACTACACCTCTTAAATAAGATATCAATAGTGCGAAGGTTGTGGTTTTTATACCACCGCCGGTACCTCCAGGAGATGCGCCAATAAACATTAAAATGCACATAACTATAATTGTTGCATCACTAAATTGGTTTAATTGATACAGAGTAAAACCTGCTGTACGCGTAGAAACGCTCATAAAGAATGCACCCATAAATGAAACGTTAGTTAAATTATTAGCTAGTTCGATTAAATAAATCGCTAAAGTGCCAAACACAATTAAAAATAATGTGTAGCAAAGTACAATTTTTGTATGTAAAGTAAATTTCTTGAAATGAAACTTCTTTTTTATAATATCAATTGTGACAATAAAGCCTAACCCACCAGAAATAATTAAAAAGGCAGTTACTAAATTTAAATATACATCTGGTTCAAATTTGATCAAAGAGTCTGTTCCAAATAAATCAAACCCAGCGTTATTAAAGGCACTGATACTATGAAAAAATGCGTAGCCCCAGGACGACGCTAAATCAAAATGTTGAACATAATAAAAATCAAAGAAAGATAGAATCGCTCCGAATAATTCAAATGAAAAAGAAACGATTAATACTTGGAAGAAAATTGTTTTAATACTTTTTAGATTATTTAAGTTCCAACTTTCCTTTATTAATGATTGTTCACTAAATGTTAGTTTGCGGCTAGCAATCATGAAAAAAATAACAGCAAGAGTTGTAACTCCTAGTCCACCTAATTGAATTAAAATGGCAATAATTACTTTTCCGAACATAGAGAATGTGTCTGCAACACCTGCAGGAATACTAACTAATCCTGTAACGCAAGTTGCACTAGTGGCTGTAAAAAAAGCGTCTAAATAAGAAATATTGTGGCCGTCATTATGAGCCCGTGGTAAAAACAAAAACAATGAACCAAGAAAAATAACAAGTAAAAAAGAAAAAGCAATAATTGCAACAGGCCTTAAAGTAAACCTATGGGGCTTATATTCAGTTTCTCTTTTTTGTGTGTCTTTAGTCATAATGAATATTCTAATATTCATTGTACACCATTGCAAGGAAGCATTTTAATCATTAATGCTACTTTATTATTAAACTCAATAAAAAAATTATAGTTTTATTTGCATTATAACAAAAAAGATATAAAATATTGCTAGTTAGTTATGACTAACTCATTCTTGAGGGTAATTTATGAAAGCGTTATCGGAATTTAAAATCAGAGAAAAAGGTATTATTGTTAAAGTTAATGGCGAAGGCAAGATAAGAAGAAGATTATTTGATATGGGTGTAACACCAGGTGCAAAAATTGAATTAATTAAGAAAGCACCTTTGGGTGACCCAATTGAAATTACAATAAGAAGTTATGAATTAACTCTTAGGAAAAATGAAGCTGAATTAATTTTCTTAGAGAGTGAAAAAGGAGATGAAAATGATTAATATTGCTTTAGCTGGAAATCCTAATTGTGGAAAAACTACTCTCTTTAATAGCTTAACAGGCTCTACAGCACACGTCGGAAATTGGCCAGGAGTAACTGTTGAAAAAAGAGAAGGCATTTGCAAATTAGGGAAGGAAAAAATAAATGTAATTGATTTGCCTGGAGTTTATTCACTATCACCATATACACCAGAAGAGGTTATATCTAGGAATGTAATTTTAGGAGATGATATTGATTGTGTTCTTAATATAGTCGATAGTACTAACTTAGTAAGAAATCTTTATTTAACTACACAAATTTTAGAAATGAACAAACCTGTTGTAATAGCTTTAAATATGATGGATGTTTTAAAGGAAACAGGCAAAATTGTTGATATTAAAAAAATAAGCGATAACCTTCATGTACCTGTTATAGAAATCTCCGCATTAAAAGAACAAAATCTCAATGATTTAGTGAATTTAACAATTGAAGAAGCGAATAAAAAAAGAAATGGCGAATGTTTTTACAATGATAAAGATTTATTGAGTGTTATATTTAAAGTAGAAAAGATATTAGAAGAAGAACATACCGAAAATCCTTTGTATCATGCCATAAAGCTTTTGGAAGAAGATGAAGTTGAATTAAAAGATCATAAAAATTTGCTAAATAAAATAGCGGTTCTAAAGGAAAATTATCACAATAAAATTTTTGGTAATGATTTTGAAGCTCTCATCGCGGATGCTCGATATAATTTTCTTGATACAATTGTATCAATAAAAGAAGATACAAAAATTAGTAAGAAGAATAAAAGCAAAATGGAACAATCTAAGCGCCTTGATAAAATCTTTACTAATAAATGGGTTGGGATTCCATTATTTATAGTGATTTTATTTTTTATATTCCATTTTACGTTTTCGGAAGATTTATTTTTCCTTCATACTTTTGGAGTAAATTTTGGCACTAATTTTGAAGGGTCGATGTTTGAAAATTTATTTTATTCTCCAAATGGAATTAATTCGCTTGGTGTTTTTATAACGAACTTTGTAAATAGCATAACTGGCTGGTTTACTAATTTGGTTAGAGGATGGCTAAGTGGCACAGAGGTTTGGGCAACTGCATTAGTTTGTGACGCTATTCTTGGTGGACTTTTTGCTTTAATTGGATTTTTACCACAAATTTTATTGATTTTCTTATTCTTCTCGATTTTAGAAGATACTGGTTATATGGCAAGGGTAGCATTTATATTAGATAGAATATTTAGAAAACTCGGTGTTAGTGGAAGAGCATTTCTTTCAATGATTATGGGACTTGGATGTAGTGTACCTGCGATGATGAACACAAGAACGCTAAGCAATGAAAAGGAAAGAATTGCAACAATTAGAGTTATTCCTTTCTTCTCATGTGGAGCTAAACTCCCAATATTAACAGGTTGTATTGGAGCTATAGTATTGTTGACTGGTGTTGGATACGCGGATTTAATTACACTTGCTATGTATTTATTAGGAATGATTGTGGCTTTGTGCTCGTTATTGTTTATGAAAAAAACAATGATGCGAGGAGAAACTTCCACATTTATAATGGAACTACCAAATTATCATATTCCGCAATTTAAATCTCTTATGATACATCTTCGGGATAAAGCAAAAGGCTTTATTAAGAAAGCATTTACAGTAATTTTCTTATCAATTCTTGTTATTTGGTTTCTTCAATCATTTACACCATCGTTGCAATATATACCATATGATTCAGAACAAAATAAATTTTTAACTGAATTAACTACTAATGATTCAATTCTTGCAAATATAGGCAGAAGCTTACAAGTACTATTCACACCAATGGGATTCGGCTCTCAACTTGGCGAATACGGATGGGTGTTTGCTGTTGCGGCAATTACTGGACTTGTTGCCAAAGAAAATGTTATTTCAACCTTTGCGATGCTTAGCGCAGTTGTTACAGTTGGCAATCCACAAGTTGGACCTTCACTTGTTGAAGGAGCTAATGATGTAGCTAATATGATAAATGCAACAGGAGCAAATATACCTGCTATTATCTCGTTTATTGCGTTTAATATGCTTACAATTCCTTGTTTTGCAGCAGTTGCAGCTGCAAAATCTGAATTAAAGAAAGGCACACTTAAATATACAATTGCTTTCTGGATTATTACTTCATTTATTGTTGGAACAGCGATTTATACAATAGGTACTTGGTGGTGGTCATTATCCGTTTGGGTAATTGTTATTATTCTTGCATTTGCAATTATTCATTTTGTTAATCTATATAAAGATAAAAAACATCAGAAGGAGACGGTTTAATGGGAGCGATTGAAATTACTATCATTTTGTGCATTATTTTCTTTGTTGTTTTAATAATTTCTCTATATCTATATAAAAAGATTCATCACATTCCAACTTCAACATGTGATTGTAAATATCACAAAATTACAAGTTCTAAATTAGTTGAAGAATATCATAAAAAATATAAAAAGATGTAATTCGATATAAAAAATTCTAGCTTCATATTTGCTAGATTTTTTTATATTAAAAATCTATGGTCTATAAAATAATAACTTTTAATGAGTGGTGCACATGTTTTATTTAAGACTAAAGTAAAAAAATATTAATGTAGATACAATAACTTGATTGTAATATACACGATCTTACTCGTGTGAACATAATATAAAGATGGCATATGCATTTTTGAAATAAATTAGCTTCTTAAATTTAACGAAAAAACGAAATTATATATAAAGTTTATCATTATTATTTAATACATTTTTCTTTATATTATTTATATTAATGCAGTTATTAATAGATTATTTTTTAAGGTGTTACTTTATTTACTAGTGTGCTGAAAAATGATCAAAACTTTATTGATCAGGTTTTTTTAAATGACTTTAATTCCTTATAAAGTAATTATATATACGTACTATAAATTATTATTAATATTTATTAAAATTATAAAGCGTGTAAAATAATTAAATGCAAAGAGGGTGAGTTAAATGGAATGTGTAAAAGAATATGTTGTTAAAAAGAAAGATGAAATAAGAAAAAGTGTATCTTTACTTGCTAAAAGACCAACGATTCAAATTATTCAGGTGAATGATGATCCTGCAAGTAATTCATATATTAAGGGCAAAGTTAAAGATTTAGATGAAGTAGGATTTAGATATATTCATATAAAATTACCTGAGAATATATCAGAAGAAGAATTACTAAAAGTAATTGAACAATCAAACAATGACGACTCAATTGATGGATTTATAGTGCAATTACCTCTACCAGCACATATAAGCGAAGAAAAAGTTAAGAATGCTATATCTCCAAAAAAAGATGTTGATGGATTTAATCCACTTTCTAAGATTGATCCAGCAACACCTAAAGGAATTGTTACATATTTAGAAGACAATAATTTTGATTTTAAAGGAAAAAATGCGCTTGTAATTGGAAGAAGTAATATTGTTGGAAAGCCAATGGCACAGTTACTTTTAAATAAAGATATGAATGTAACTATTATACACTCAAAAACAAACAAAGAAGATTTTAGATTTTATGTTGAACATGCTGATTTAATCGTTGTATCAATTGGCAAACAATTTTTATTAAAAAACGAATATAAGTTTAAAGAAAATTGTGTTGTAATCGATGTTGGCATTAATAGAGGAATAGATGGCAAGTTACACGGTGATTGTGAGCCAAATTTAAACGTGGCTTTTCAAACACCTGTTCCAGGTGGTGTTGGCTTGTTAACAAGATTAGCACTTTTATTAAATTTAATTGAAGTCACTAATGAGGAGGAGTAGAGATGGATTTTAATATAGGTAAAACAGAAGTATATGGACTTGATTTTGCTGTTAAAGCAAGTGGCAATCCAATGAGAACTGTTTTAAATCGTGAGAAAACAAACGAGAAAGATTTTTTAAGAGCTGAAAAATTAGGATCATGTAGAAGCGGAGAAGGACATGATAATTTCTTAAAAGGAATTGTTGTTGAATTTGATGTTACAGCACCTTTATATTGGTGGAAGCAAGCTCAAAGATATCATTTTTTTGAATTTGTAAGTTCACAATCAACAATGCATTGCTTATTAAAGTTTAATATCAGTGAACAATGTGTATCAGATACTAATAAGCAAGTATTAGCAATTGTTGAAAAAATTAAAGATGAATATAATGCCATTGATGAAGCCGATACTGAAGCAAAAAAAGCGAAATGGAGAGAATTAGTAGCTTCAACACCATGTGGTTTTTGCCTTGGTGCGACTATGGTAACTAATTATCAACAATTAAAAACTATTTATCACCAAAGAAAAAACCATAAATTGATTGAATGGCATGTATTCTGCAAATGGTGCGAATCCTTGCCTCACTTTATGGAATTAATAGGAGAAGATAAAAAATAATGCGTATCGTGTTAATTAACACTTTATATGTAGATGAAAATAAGTTGATTGAATTAAACAATCAACTTATTTCTTTAGGACATCAATTTTTTTATTATCTTAAAAAGCCAACATCTGATGAGGAGTTTATAGACCGAGTAAAGGATGCTGATGTTTTAATTATTGATAATACAAAGCTTAATAGCAATATTTTAATGCATTGCAAAAAACTTAAATATATAGATATTGCTTTTACAGGAATTGATCATATAGATATTGACTATTGTAAGAAGCATAATATTCGTGTCAGTAATGCAAGTGGCTATTCAACTAATGCTGTTGCTGAATTAACTATTGGGCTTATTCTTTCTACTTTTAGAAAAATAGAATTATTTAATGAATTGACAAGAAATCACAAAGATAAATCTAATATATTAGGATTAGAATTAAATAATAAAACCGTTGGCATTATTGGCTTCGGGAAAATAGGTAGAGAGGTAGCAAAATTATTGCACTCTTTTAATTGCAAGTTAATTGCATATTCTCATAATAAGATTTTAGAATTACCAAATTATGTAAAGCAAATTACATTAGAAGAATTGTTGAATGATTCTGATATTATTTCGTTACATTGCCCTTTAACAAGTGAAACAAAAGGACTCATATCTTATGATGAATTTAAAGCAATGAAAAAGCATCCGTTAATAATTAACACTGCAAGAGGGCCAATTATTAATCATGATGCTTTAATAAATGCTTTAGAAAATAATCTTATTTCTGGTGCATGTTTAGACGTATATGACTATGAAACACCAATTGATGAAGATGCTTTATTTCATTTTGAAAATATAATTTGTTTACCACATGTGGGCTATTTTACTAAAGAAGCAATGGATAAACGTCTAAATATTGTTAAAGAAAATTTATTTACATATTTAAAAGATGGTAGCATCTTAAATAAAATAAATTAATCTTTTTTAACTAATTCGTTTTTAGTTTCGGTGCTTGTAGAATCTTTTGATTCAATAGCGCCTTTTTTGCTATTCTTTTTTGCTTTCTTTTTAGTTTTCTTCTCTTCTAATAATTCACTTGGATCATCTGTTGGAATATTTTGTCCTTCAACGATTGTTACACGCTTAGTTCCATCATCTGAAACGATAGTAGTTTCCTTAATTTTAAATTTAGGATTGAAGCCATAATAAACAATTAAGAAGATGCCTGATACCATGAGAATAATTCCAATGAATATAATTAATATCATCTTGATTGTATTTTGATTGTTTGCACTTGATGAATAGTTTAAAACTAACGTAACAATGCCTAAAATCAAAAACAATAAACAAAGAAGAATATTTATAATAGCGTATCTATTTTGTTTAGATTTATTAGCAAGTACAATAATACCTTCGATTAAGAAAATGAGTCCGAAAGAAAGTAACATTACGCCTGAGAATGTTGGAATATAATCCATAACAATATCTGGGTTAACATAAATTAAAACAGATAGTGCTAGGAGCGCACAACCACTTACATTTTCTGCACTTAAGGTTCCTCTTGAGAAAACCATTCCAAAGCCGATTGTTAAGCAGCCATATAGTAATAAAATTGAAGCTGTTATATAACCTAGAGCATCTTGAATGTCTTTTGAATTGCTGAATGCACAAAGAACGATACCAAAAACAATGAGTAAAATAGATTGAATTATTTTAACCCATTTATATGAGGCTACGTCTTTTCCTGATTGAATTTTTTTAGCCATAAAAATACCTACCTATAAAATAAGTATAATATTAATTTTTTTATTTTGATATTGCTTTATAATATTTTTAAGAAAAGAGGTTAATATGAATAGAGAAAAAATTAGAAAATACGCTGAACTAATTGCTAAAACTGGTGCTAATATTCAAAAAGGCCAATTTGTTCATTTATATTGTGATATTGAAATTAGAGACTTTGCTTTGGTTCTTGTTAAAGAGTGTTATGATGCAGGTGCTAAACGTGTATTTATGCATTGGAGCGATGATGAGCTAGAAAAGTTAACAATAAACTATGCAGATGAGGAATCGCTTTCAAATCTTACAAATTTTGAAGAAGCAAACGAACAATTTAACTTAGAAAATCATCCGGTAAGAATATATATTGAAAGCAGTGATCCAGAATCCTTAGTTGGAATTAATCAAGAAAAATATGGACGTGTCACAGCTTCTAAAGGAGCAGAAATTAGAAAATATAGAGATCAATATGACGACTACTGCCAATGGGTTATTGCTGGCTATCCAAGTAAAGCTTGGGCTCGGCATGTTTTTCCAAATCTTAATGAAGAAGAAGCGACTGAAAAATTGTTAGATGTTATTTTATTAGTTAGTAGAGCAAATAATGACAATCCAATAGCAGCATGGGAAGAACATGATGCAAATTTAGTAAAAAAAGCAAATGAATTGAATTCTTTGCATTTAAAAGAACTTCATTATACTTCTAAAAATGGAACGGATTTATACGTTAAATTATTGCCAAACGTAAAATGGGAAGCTGGAGGAGAATTTACAAAATCAACGAATATTCATTTTCAGCCAAATATTCCAACTGAGGAATGTTTTACAACACCTGATAAGTTTGGCACTAATGGAATTGTCTATTCTGAAAAACCATTAAGCTATAGAGGTCAAATTATTGATAATTTTTCAATTAAATTTGAAAACGGAAAAGCTGTTGAAGTACATGCTGAAAAAGGTGAATCATTATTGAAAGATATGATTAATCTTGATGAAAATGCCTGCTATTTAGGAGAATGCGCTTTAGTTCCTTTCCATTCACCAATTAATGATTCTAAAATATTGTTCTTTTCAACTCTTTATGATGAAAATGCCTGCTGCCATCTTGCTTTGGGTGCTGGATTTCAAATGCTTGTTGATGGGTATGAAAATTTAACAAAAGATGAAATGAGTAAGATGGGCATAAATAATTCTATTGTTCATACTGATTTTATGATTGGCAGTTCGGATTTAAGAATTGAAGCAGTTGATTTTGAAGGTAAGAAACATTTAATTTTTGAAAATGGTGATTGGGCGGATATTTTTTAATTTATGCAAATAACTTTTAAATGCAAGAATTGTGGTGAAATAAATTGCGTTGATGTTGATGATATTTTGGATATTACCAGCAATCAAGATTTAATGAAACGCATTTTAGATAATTCAGCTTTTATTTTTAATTGTAAAAAATGCCAAGCTGAACATAACGTCATTTATAATGCGCTCATAGAAAATAACAATTTAAAATATTATATAAAAATTAACACATCGAATCAGTTACTCGCCTTGATGCCTGAAAATGATTATAAAATTAGAATAGTTAAAGATCTTAATGAAGCCAATGAAAAAATTAGATGTTTTAATTATTTACTTGATGATAGACTTGTAGAAATTATCAAATATTTATTAAAAGAAAATCTAGAATCTAATAATGAAGGTTTAAAGATTACTGAAATATACTTTTTTAGAGTCGTCGATAATAATTTAGAATTTGTATTATTCCAAGATGATGATTATAAAGGAATAATGAGATATTCTTTTACTGGTTATGATCATTTAAACGAGATTTTTAAACAATATTTCGATGATAATATTCAGGTAGTTGATAGAAATTATGCTATTTCTATAATTGCTAAAGCAAAAGAAAACCAAAATAATGCTTAAAGGATATTTTATGAAAAATATTAATATAAAAGAAAATTCTATTAATTTAAAAACACTTAATAAATTTTCCACTGATTATACTAGCGATACAAAAAATACAATAGTTAGACATGCGCTTAATAAAAATACAATTTCATCTGTAGTTTACGATGCTAAGAATGAAGAAAATAACAACTATGATTTTTCGATAGAAGTTAAGACATTACCTGTTTGCAATCAAAAGCAAAGTGGAAGATGCTGGATTTTTGCTGCTTGTAATGTTTTAAGAGAAAGTATTGCTAAGCAACTTAATGTTGATAATTTTGAATTATCTCAAAATTATATAGCTTTTTATGACAAGCTAGAAAAGGCTAATTATTTGTTGTCATCAATTGTCGATTTAATCGATGAAAAACCAGATGATAGAGTTTTAATGCACCTTTTAGTAAATGGTGTTGGCGATGGTGGACAATGGGATATGTTTGCTAACATAGTTAAAAAGTATGGTGTTGTTCCAAAAAATGTTATGAAAGAAACAAAACAATCAAGTGGAACTAATGAGTCAAATGTTCTCATTAATTCATTATGTAGACAATTTGCTGCTAAAGCTCAAGAATTAAATATCTCGGGGAGAAAAGACAAAATACTATCATTAAAAGAAGATATTTTGTTTAAGATTTATTCTCTTTTAACGGATTGTTTTGGCGTACCACCTACTAAGTTTGACTTTGAATATACAGACAAATTAGGAAATTATCATGTCGAAAAAGATATGACACCATCGAAGTTCTTTGAAAAATATGTTGGTTTTGAGATTGACGATTATGTTTCAATAATTAACTCACCTACTAAAGATAAACCTTATTTAAAGACATATTCTATTGATTATTTAAATAATGTTTTAGAGGGTAAAAAAGTAACTCATTTAAACCTTCCAATGGAAAGAATGAAGCAATTAATTATTAAACAACTTTCTAATGGTGAAGTTGTATGGTTTGGAAGCGATGTTTCAAATTATAAAGATCGTCTCGAAGGAACTTGGGATGATTTAAGCTATGATTATGTTTCTGCATTTGGTTTTGACATTAAATTTGACAAGGAAAAGATGCTTGACTACCATGAATCGTGTATGAACCATGCAATGGTTTTAACAGGTGTAAATATAAAGAATAACGAGCCTAATAGATGGAAGGTAGAAAATTCATGGGGAGATGAGATAGGTAATAAAGGATACTTCTTAATGAGCGGAAGTTGGTTTGATAGATATGTATATCAAGCTGTAATCAATAAAAAATATCTTAGTGAAACAGAAAAAGCTGCGTTAGAAAAAGAACCTATTGTCCTTTCACCTTGGGATCCAATGGGAACTTTAGCTGATTAATTTAAGAATATATGGAATTTAAAGATACTGTTTACGCAAGAAGAAGTAATAGATTTTTAACTAATCAGGAAATAAATAAATCTGATATTGAATATATTTTAAGTATTGCTAAAAGAGCTCCTGTTACTTTAGGGAGATATGAAAATATCGAACTATTAGTTATTCAAGGCGAAACACTTAAAAAATTACAAAAAAGATTCGTTGAATTGAATAATAAAGATAATACATTTGGTGGAACCTGTTTAATTGTTATATTACATAAGGCAGTTTATACATTAATGGCAAATCAAGATGCTGGAATCATTGGAGAACACATTTGCTTAGCTGCAGCTGATAGAAATTTAGGCAGTGTTTATTTACATTCTGTGGTTGATATGATGAATACTGATTCTTACATTAAAAACGAATTATTAAATATAGAAAGTAATTTTACTGTTATGTGTGCGGTTACATTAGGGTATAAAGCAAATGAAACTGTGCGTGATGTTAAACACGATTTTACTATAAAATATTATGAATAAAAAAGATGCGACGTTAGGTCGTGTCTTTTTTAATTCTAATTTAAGGTTCGAAAGTTTTTTATTGATATAAATACAATTTATGTTAAAAAAATTAAACTTTATGTTAATAATGCTTGTTAAATATGCAAACTTAGTATAAGATAATCAACGTTAAAGAAATTAACAACTAAAATGACTTTGGATGGTTGCTTTAACCCCTAGGCAACCACCCAAAGTCATTTTTCTTTATTTTGTTAAAATAAATGCAATTTTTGCTTATTTTTATATAAAAAAGCAATTATTTATTAAATAATTTATAAAATATTAAAAACGTATGAACAAATAAAATTCAAATTATATAAAAATATTGGTTACGTTTTATTATGAAACTTATATTAAAAAATATATAAATTTGTAGATAATGGAGTGTAAGAATTGCAATATGGTTTTATTAAAATTTGCTTTATTGTAAATTTAATTAAAATTAATTCCGTTCAAATAGATTATTAGTTTTTAAGTATAAAAAAATCCTTGTGATGTACAAGGAAGTTGATATTAAATTGGTGCGCGAAATGAGAATCGAACTCACACAGGAAAGCCTATACGCCCCTCAAACGTACGCGTCTACCAGTTCCGCCATTCGCGCAAGCCATATTATAATAGCAAAAAAAATTAAATTAATAAATATAATTTTTAATTAATTTGTCTAATTGCTGAATAATCGGTTTATTAGAATAATTTATTTTAATAGATTTAATTACTACCACTAAAGTGATACAATAGAATCGCTTAAGGAGAAAATTAGAAATGAGTAAAATTTTAGTCGAAACAAGCGCAAGACATATTCATGTTACACAAGAAACTTTAGAAGAATTATGTGGCAAAGGATTTGAATTAACATCAAAGAAAGCATTATCCCAACCAGGACAATTTGCTTCTACAACAAAATTAATTATTAAAGGACCTAAGGGCGAATTAACAGCATCTATTTTAGGACCTGTTAGAAAAGCTAATCAAGTTGAAATTAGTGCTACAGAAGCTAGAACATTAGGTGTTAAAGCTCCTGTTAGAGAAAGTGGCGATATTGCCGGAAGTGCACCTATTACAATTATTAATCCTGAAAATGGTAAATCAGTAGAATTAAAGGAAGGATGTATTATTGCTAAGAGACACATTCATATGACTCCAGCTGATGCAAAAGAATTTAATGTTGAAAACGGACAAATAGTTTGGGTAAAGGTATTATCTAATGGCAGAAGTATTGTTTTTGGTGATACAGTTATTAGAATTTCAGACAATTATAAGTTAGCAATGCATATTGATACTGATGAGTGTAATGCTGGAAATTGTGCTGGTGAAATTTACGGAGAAATTATTAAACTTTAATGAGCAAGACATTTAGACACAAATGCAACGGAACATGTTCAGCATTTATTGATATTACATATAATGAAGAACATATCATTGAAAATGTTGTATTTTATGGCGGATGCCCAGGTAACACTAAAGGTGTAGCTGCTTTATCTAAAGGCAGAAAATTAGAAGAAATTCATGATATATGTAAGGGAATTCTTTGCGGCAATAAAAATACAAGTTGTCCAAATGAATTAGCCTTAGGTATTGAAGAAATTTTAAACGAAAATAACTAAAATATTGCATTTAAATTTTGAATGCTTTATATTCAATAGTACTTATCAAGAATCGTATATAACTGAGTGAAAAAATACGATAGCAACTCTACTTCAGTAGTAAGTGCTTCTCAGTAGCAAAGCCCCACGCTTTGATCGATAAGTGGAACAGACTCTTTATATGGCTTTCCATTCGTGGGAAGTCATTTTTTTATAGTTCATGTAAAGGAGAATATATGAAGGAAAAGATTTTATTTACAAGTGAAAGTGTTTCTGAAGGCCATCCAGATAAATTATGTGATCAAGTTAGTGATGCTATCTTGGATGCTTGTTTAGCTCAAGACCCAAATTCTTTTGTTGCTTGTGAATGTTTTGCAACTACTGATTTTTTATTAATTGGTGGAGAAATTACAGGAAACGTAAATGTTGATTATGAACAAGTCGCAAGAGATGTTATCGAAGACATTGGTTATGATCGTGAAGAATTAGGTTTTGATTATAAAACCGTTAAAATTTTAAATTTAATTAAGCCACAATCAAGCAATATCAGACAAG
>CAUWDL010000005.1:0-24174 GCA_963557285.1 uncultured Bacilli bacterium
AAACATCCATAATATCTGTTTCTTTTTTGAAAATACCATTTGGTGAATGTTCATTTGTATATCCTTCTGGTAACAACTCTTTTTCGGACAATTTATACCAAATATTTGAGCCATGCTTTCTTATCAAGTCTATGAAATGATCGAATACCTTTTCTTCCATAATAGGTGTTCCATCTTCACAATAAATAATTGGAATAGGTACACCCCATGCTCTTTGACGTGAAATGCACCAGTCAGCACGATCTTTTATCATGTTAACCATACGAGTTTCACCCCAACTTGGATTCCACTTAATATTATGTACAGCTTTAATAAGTTCGTCTCTTATAGGAGAAATTGAACAAAACCATTGTGGTGTTGCTCTGAAGATAACAGGTTTATGAGTTCTCCAATCGTGTGGATAGCTATGAACAATATCTTGTTCTTTTAACAAATGTCCTGTTTCAGTTAATATCTTAAGAACTTCTAAATTAGCATCTTCGTAAAATAATCCAGCTAATCTTGGACCACAATCTTCAGTTAATTTGCCATGTTCATCTACTGGACAATATGGTTTGATTCCGTATTTTAAACAAACTAAATAGTCATCAGTACCGTGTCCAGGTGCGATATGAACTAAACCAGTACCTGTTTCACCTGTAACGTAATCACCATTGATAACAAGTGAATCACGATCTATAAATGGATGCTTGCAAACAACTCCATCTAACTCTTTTCCAGTGAATGTTTTAATTAATTCACACTTTGCTAATCCGAGTAATTCTACTAATGTATTTTTCAAATCATTTAAAAAGACTAATTTACCAATATTTGTATCATACATTCCATATTCAAAAGAAGGATTAGCGCAGATCGCAAGGTTAGCAGGTAATGTCCAAGGTGTAGTTGTCCAAATAACAAACTTTGCATCATCATCAACTATTCCTTTACCATCTTTAACATCAAAAGAAACGTATATTGTATAAGCTTTTACATCTTGATACTCAATTTCAGCCTCTGCAAGAGCACTTTCACTACTAGGTGACCAATATACTGGTTTTAATCCTTTATAGATGAGTCCTTTTAAAGCCATTTCTTTAAAACATTCTACTTCTCTAGCTTCAAATTCAGGTAAAAGAGTTAAATATGGGTGATCGAAATCACCAAGACAACCTAATCGCTTAATATCAGCTTTTTGTCTTTCAACTTGCGTATAAGCGTATTCTTTACACTTTTCTCTAAAATCAAATATTGGAGTAGTTTTACGATTAACGCCACTTTTTGTTACCATATTTTCAATTGGTAAACCGTGCGTATCCCATCCAAAGATAAAAGGTGTTTTAAAGCCACTCATGTTTTTATATCTAACAACGAAGTCTTTTAAAACTCTATTAAGCATATGTCCACAGTGCATAGCACCATTTGCATATGGCGGACCATCATGAAGCATAAATTCTAAATCTTTACCTTTGTTCATGTGCTTATATACTTCTTCTTTTGTCCATTTTTCAATCAATAATGGTTCCTTTTTAGCTAAATTGCCCCTCATTTCAAATGATGTTTTAGGCATTAATAAGGATTGCTTAACTTCCATAAATTCCTCCAATTTATTAAAAAAGTCCTTAGAATAAATCTAAGGACGCTTTCACGTGTTACCACCTTAGTTACTGAAATTTATTCAGTCACTCGTTAATTAATCTTCATTTTTAGAAAGTGATACCTTTTAATTAACTATTGTTACCTTTCACCGATTGTAACTCGCTACAAATAGTAATTATTAAAAGACGTGTCTTTCAATATAATAATATTAAAATAATAAGTACTTTATTTCAAGTAAGATATTATTTCAATTTCATCATAACAAATAATAATCTTAAAACATTTTTTATGCTTTTAAAACTAGAAATTACCATCTAGAAAATTAGGTATAATATTGTCTTCATCAAATGTATCACCATCATTTGATTCATCTTTATTCGCATCTACTTTCCCAGTATTAGTTATGTTGCTTTGTTGATTAAAAGTAGTTTGTTGAGTAGGTTTTTGTGTTTGAAACGAATTTCCAAACAAATCAAAGTTACTAAAATTTTGATTTGTTTGCGAATGATTTGATGTTGCTGGTTGTTTACTTACTCCAAATGTTACATCGTTTGAGAAATTACTAGCAATAATACTTAGCATAATTTGATCAGTTAATTGATCATTAATCGACACGCCAAATTTTAAATCTAATTGTTCTCCACTTTGCTCAATAATTTTTTGTACGGCATCTTGACATTCATATAAACTAACTTCTGGTCCACAAGTAATATGACAAATCGCTCTTCTTGCACCTTGTACACTTTGTTCAATTAATGGGCAATTTAATGCAGACATAGCTGCATCTTCAGATTTATTTTTACCTTGCCCCATTCCGAAGCCAATTAAAGCAATGCCACTGTCTTTCAATGTATTTTTAACATCCGCGAAATCAAGATTGATTACAGCTGGCATTAAAATTAAATCTGTAATCGTTTTAACACTTTGAGCTAAAACTTTATCAGCTTCACTAAACGCTTGACCAATTGGTGTGTTTGCTGAATTTATTAACAACTTATCATTGCTAACAACAATTAAGCTGTCAACACTGCTTTTTAATTCATTTAAGCCTTCGATAGAATACGTTGTTCTTTTGTTTCCTTCAAAACTAAAAGGTCTAGTAACAATAGCAATAGTTAAACATCCTTCATCTTTTGCATATTTAGCAATAACTGGCGCTGCACCAGTACCAGTGCCACCACCCATACCAGCAGCGATAAAAACCATATTAGCGCCTTTAACTATGTCTCTTATTTCTTTTTCGCTAGCTTCAGCCGCTTCTTTTCCAACTTTAGGTTCTCCACCGGCTCCAAGGCCGTTTGTAATTGATTCACCTAAAATTAATCTATTAGGAGCTTTTGAAAGCGATAATGCTTGCTTGTCTGTATTAGCGACGAAAAATTCAACATGTTGAATCTCTTCATCAATCATTCTATTAACTGCGTTATTTCCTGCACCACCAACACCAATAACAACAATTCTTGCTACTGGTTCAAAGCTATCTAATTCATCACTTATCATAAATTCGTACTCCTACAAATTATAAATCATCTCTTAATTCGTTATACTTCTCACTAATTCTATTAGAAGGCATCCCGTTATCTACTTCTCTATTTAATTCACTAACTTGATTTTTAGTTTCATCTTCTAGAGCACCTCTATAATTACTTGCTAAGTAAATAGCACCAAGACAGCCACTAAATTCGCTTTCCCTACAGCCAACAGTAGGGATTGTAAGCATTTCTAAAGGATTTGAATTATACATTTTTAACACATATTCTTTTAATCCGTTTAGTCGACTTCCTTCGCCGGTAAATACCAAAGTAATACTATCGCGTAATTTAGGATATACATCCATCAAATTTTTAAATGACCCATCAAACATAGAAATCCATTGCTTCAAAAAATTCAATGTTATGTTGCTTATATCATCTTTTGTAAAGCTTCTTCTAATATTATCTGGTCCAACATAACTTATGATGGCTGGCGTATAATCAGTCTTTCGTAAATCTAGCCCGTACTCATCTTTTATTTCAACAGCTTTTTCTTTAGTAATTTGCATTTCTTCCATATAACGATCTACTAAATCGTCAATGCCAATTGAGAAGAAATTACTTGCGTAGAGCGTATTATTGCCGATAAAAGATAAAGTTGTTGTTTTGTTGGAGAAATCAACAATTAAATATGTATCTTGTTTAAATTTTAAATTTTCAAGTAAGGCACTAATTCCAATTGGAGATATCACTTCTCTTTTAACTTTAAGTCCTGCTTTAACACAAGCTGTTTTAAAGTCATTTACCATTTTATTCGGAAGAGTATAAACATTCGCATCAATAGAAAGTGTCGTAGCTTGCTCATTTAAAGGTGGAACAGTATATTCCTTAAGACCATCAAGTATGAATTTATTCGGAACAATATCAACCAATATATTATTTTGATTTGGCAACTTTTCCCTTTTAACAAGTACCAGCGCATTAGAAATATCGATTTTACCTATTCTTGAATTGCTAGATACTGTATTAGTTGTTTTTTCAGTTCTATAAACTTCTAAGCCATAAGAGGGCAAAACTAACACTACTTCATTAACGTTTATGTTAAGCTTGTGGCCAGAGATATTAGTCTCAATTTTAGTTATCTTTTTAAGATCATCACTAAGAGAACCAAAATCGTATATGTCACCATCTCTAAATGGAACGCTTAAAGGACATTTAGTTTTATATAAAATATCAACTTTTCCATTAAAGACGTAGCCAATAACAAGTTCATAATAGCTATTAGAAATTTCGAGTGCAGCGATTTGTTTATTCATACATATAATTATACTTTAGTTTTAATAAAACTACAATGTAAAACAAATGAGATTTCTAGTAGCAAATAAGTATATAAATAGTAAAAAATTAGTAGTTTTCACTACTAATTTTTTAAAAAGGAGGTTATATATTAAAAAGCCATTAATTGCAATTTGTTCACTTCATCTTTTTCAGATGGTGTTTTATGTTCCTCTGTTTCTTGAACATTATTATCTCTCATTCCAGCAGCAACAGAAATAGGAATAGCTACTGCAACAAAAGCTCCGACAAATATTGAAAAACATATTCCAGCTTTTTTGAAATAATAATAGATAGCTTTATGATGATATTTTACTAATTTATCTTCCATACCCATTAATCCCCATATACTTTTTACTTAATCTTTTCTATAATTCTCAGTTTTGCACTTTTACTTCTACGATTGTTTTCAAGTTCTTCCTTGCTAGCAACGATAACTTTTTTATTTATCTCTTTATAATCAGGAGTTTTAATATCTTGCGGGTTTATATAATCGTTATTTCTATTTCCCTCAATTACACTAACTTTTCTAAACGTTTGTTTTACAATTCTATCCTCTAGGCTTTGGAATGTAATTACTACTATTCTTCCACCAACCTTAATCGAATTAAGCGATGCATCTAATGCTTCTTTTAATGCTTCTAATTCATCGTTTACTTCAATTCGCAAAGCCTGAAAAACTTGTTTAGCTGGATGTCCTGGTTTAGAGAGTTCTTTTTGCGGCTTACTTTTTTTAATTAGTTCCACTAATTCAAAAGTCGTTTCAATCTGCTTACTCTCTCTTGCTTTAACAATATTTTTAGCGATTTGATAAGCGAACTTTTCTTCGCCGTAATCTCTAAACACTCTTGTTAATTCACTAATAGAATATGTATTTACGATTGCTTTAGCTGTTAATGGATTAGATAAATCCATTCTCATATCTAAATCTGCGTTTTTGTTATAAGAGAATCCTCTATATTCTTCATCGAATTGTGGTGAGGAAACGCCTAAATCATAAAGGAAACCATCTACTTCTTTTATATCTAATGAATCTAATACATTTCTTATGTTTCTAAAATTGCTTTTAACAATTTTAAAATTTGAACGAATCTTACTTAATTTTATTTGCGAATACGCAATTGCTTCATCATCTTGGTCTATACATATTAACAAGCCATCATCATTAAGTCTTTTTAGAATTTCTGAACTATGACCAGCTCTTCCAAGCGTCATATCAACATAAACTCCATTAGGCTTAATATTCAAACCATCAATAGCTTCATTAATCATTACAGGAATATGGAAATCAGTTTTCATGTGTGTTAATCAAATCCTCAGCATCTAATTCAAAATTCTTCTCGTTTTCTTCTTTATAAGCATTCCACTTATCGATATCCCATATTTCTAAATGGTCTAGCGATCCAAGAAGTAAAACACTTTTACCAATGTTGTACTCTTTTAAAGTTCTTGATGGAATTAAAACACGACCAGCTTTGTCAATTGATAACTCTACAACAGACTGAAGCAATATTCTCGCATGTTGACGTACTTTCGCTTTTTCGTAAGGCAAGTTTTGAATGTTAGTGATATATCTTTGGAAATCTTCTTCTTTATAAAGGGAAATACAACCTTCATAACCTTTAATTAAATAAAGTCTATCTCCGATTTCATTACGAAACTTAGAAGGTATGCTTATTCTGCCTTTTTCATCTATGTTATATTCGTAACTTCCGAAGAACATTCCACTTTCACCCACTTTCTACCACTTGTAGTTATATTTTAAGATAAATTAAGATAATTAACAATATAAAAAAGAAGAAATTCGCTAATTTATTTAACAAATAAAAAGTCAATACTTGTATTAATTGCAATTATGTGTTTTATACACAAAAAACATTAAAAAAACAGCTATTCTTCTAATTGAAAAATAGCTGTTTTAAACAATAAGTGTTATTTATTTTTTATCTTCAGAATCATCTTGATATTTTGATAAATCAATATCTTTTAATGTATCAAAAGCATTTGGTGATTCTTCAGTTTCTTTATTTGCTAAATATTCTTCTTCAGTCATTACTTTGTAATTATCACCCTCTGGATATGTTTCAGATTTCTTAACTAATCTAATTGGCAAATTAGTAATTATCAAAGAATAAATAGTGTCCTCTAAATCAATATAATTTTCTTTATTTAAAATAATATCTTCTTTAAGAGCAGCATAGGATTCTCTATTCGTAAAGCATAATGTATCGTCAAGTTTAAGTTTATAATTGAAAGGTTCATTTGTTAACGAACTTAAGACAAGTAGATTAGCTGTAATTTTAAATCTAACAATACATAATTCTTCTACTCTATCAACATAAATCTTTCCATTAATAGAATTAAAATTTTTAATGACAGTTGATTTATTCATGTCATTATAAATTTTGGAATCGCCTTTATATGAAAATGATTCTTTTTTGTTTATATTAAATAACGATAATCTCATTTACGTATTTCTCCTAAAAATTTTGTTGAAATAATATTTCTAATTTTAGAATCAGTTGTATTTATTTCCTCATCGGTTAATGTGTGTTCAATTGATTGCAAAGCAACGTTAATGGCTATACTCATATATCCTTCTTTAACGTGTTCTCCTCTATAAACATCAAATACATTAACATCTTTTATTAAGCTACTTGCTTTTTTAACTTCTCTTCTTATATCACCATATTTAGTATCATCTTTAACAACAAAGGCATAATCTCTATTTACAGCAGGGAATTTAGATATTGGAGAAAATTTATTATTTCCTGATTTAGTATTAAACAAAACACTTAAGTTCATTTCTCCAACAATAATATTTGTTTTATCTAAAGAAAATTCACCTTTGATTGTTGGGTGCAATTCGCCAAAAACAGCTAATGTTTTCCCATCTAAAATAACTTTTGCACTTCTTCCTGGATGGAATTCGTTTCCTTTCGATATACGTTCATATTTAACTCTTGATTCTTGAACATTAAACATTTTTAATAGTGTTTCTACAATACCTTTAGCATCAAAGAAATTGTATTCGTTTCCTTGCATTCTCGATTGTTTGAATTCTTTGCCTACGAGAGCGAAAGATAAGTGTGTATCAAATTTTTTCTTAGTTTGAATGTTAGATATTTCAAAAATTTTAAAATCTTGATTCTTTCTATTTAAATTATACTCCGCACATCTAAGAATAGAACATAAAAGATTTCTTCTGACGAACTTTTTGTCTACAGTTAATGGATTGAAAACAACATATCCTTCATCATTATTAATATAATTAAATAAATTATTATCTTTTTCGTTTAATAAAGTATATGTTAAAACTTCATCAAATCCACGATCTAATAAATACTCTTCGATAGCTCTTGCTTTCTTTTCATTATCTTTTAATCCACCAACTGTTGTACCCATAACAGGCAATTCAGAAACAACTGTATCGAAACCATTGTATCGAACGATTTCTTCACTTAAATCCGCTTCACCTTCAACATCTATTCTATAATCAGGGACAATCACTTTAAAGCATTCATTATCTAAATCAATAAATTCAAAATTTAACGCTTTTAATGTTTGCTTAATCAATTCATGGTCAAAATTTGTTCCCAATCTTTTATTTATATAGGAGTAACTTGATTCTATTACCTTATGTTCAAAATGAGTTTCATCATAAACAATCGCTTGTGAAACTTCACTCGCTTTTGCTAATTGAGCACATAATGATGCAGCTAAATTTAATACTTTATTATATTGGTTTAAGTTCAATCCTTTAACAAATCTTTGTGAAGAATCGCTAGTTAACCCTAGTCTAGTTGAAGTTTTTCTAATAGATGCGTGATCAAAATTAGCGACTTCAATTACTATATTTTTAGTTTTAGAATCAATTGCAACATCATCTAGACCCATAATTCCAGCAATTGAAACAGGCTTGTTATCGCTCGTGATAACAAGATCACCCTTTATAATTGAGTATTTATTTTTGTCTAACGCTACAACTTCCCCTTCAAAGTCATCTCTAACTATTAGCTCGTGAGATGAAAGTTTATCTAAGTCATATATATGGATTGGTTGACCAGTTAAAAGCATAACATAGTTTCCGATATCAACTATATTATCAACACTTCTAATTCCTTCACTTCTTAAAACATCTTTAAGCCATTTTGGCGATTCACTGACTTCAATTCCTTTAACAACCTTCAACGTAAATTGCTTTGACTTATCGCTTTTACTACTAGCTTTAAAATCTGATGAATAATTAGTTAGATCTTTGACTTCAGGAATATTAACTTTTCTATTAAATAAAGCCCCGATTTCTCTTGCTACATTATATAAAGAATAGCAATCACTTCTATTAGCTAATAAACTTAAATCAAGAATTGTATCATCGAGTCCGAGATAACCTAAAACATTTTCACAGCCTACAGGAGCATCTTGAGGAAGTTCTTCAATTCCTTTTATTTGTTCCTCTGTTAAATATTTAGGATCAACGCCTAATTCATTTAAAGCACAAAGCATGCCACAGCTAACCTGTCCTCTAATTTCGCCTTTTTTAATTTCACCACCTGGTAATTTTGCACCAACTTGTGCAACTATAACTTTCAAGTCTTTTCTAACATTAGGTGCACCACAAACTATATCTAATATTTCTTTCCCAATATTAACTTTAACTAGATGAAGATGGTCGCTATCAGGATGCATAGTACAAGTTAAAACTTCACCAATGATTAAGCCTGTAGCATTAGATAAATGCTTTATTTCTTCAACTTCTATTCCACTAAATGTCAATCTGGCTGCAATTTCTTCTGCTGTTAATCCGCTTAAATCAACATATTTACTAATTTCTTTTAAACTTACTAACATAAATTAATCCTCAACCTTCTTACCAAATTGTTCAATAAAACGTATATCGCTTTGATAAAATCTTCTAATGTCATCGATTCCATAACGTAACATTGCAACTCTTTCGATGCCGATTCCAAAAGCAAATCCACTATATTCTTTAGGGTCATATCCGCTCATTTTTAAAACATTAGGGTGTACCATTCCAGCGCCTAAAATTTCAATCCATCCACTACCTTTGCAAGTTGGGCATCCTTTTCCATGACATGAGAAGCAAGATACATCAACTTCAACACTTGGCTCGGTAAATGGGAAATAGCTACTTCTAAATCTAATTTTACTATCTTTACTAAACATTTTCTTAGCAAACAATTCTAAAGTAGCTTTTAAGTTCCCAAGGTTAATATTTTTGTCAATGACTAATCCTTCAACTTGTGCGAATTGATGAGAATGAGTCATATCATCATCATCTCTACGATATGTTTTACCAGGACAAATAATTTTAATTGGTTTACCATTAGCATGTTCCATAACATGCGCTTGAATACTAGAAGTATGACTTCTTAATAATAAGTTATTATCAATATATAAAGTATCTTGCATATCTCTTGCAGGGTGATCTTTAGGAATATTTAATAACTCAAATACATATTTATCAGAATCGATTTCTGGTCCAGTTTCAACTGTATATCCCATGGAGATAAAAATGTCTTCGATTTCTTTTTTTACTTTAAAGAAAGGGTTCTCAACACCCCTTATTAAATTATTTCCAGGTAAAGTGATATCAATTTCTTCACTTTCTAGTTTCTTGTTTAATAGTTCTTCATTAAATCTATTAAATTTTTCATCATATTTCTCTTCGATTTGCTTTCTAGCAGTATTAAAAGCTTCACCAAAGCTTTTTTTATCTTCAACTTCTCTTATCTTAGACATCAACTTTGAGAATTCACCTTTTTTTGAAAGGTATTTGTTTTTTATATCATTTAAATCATCCAAAGTTGAAGCCTCGTTAATTAAATTGATAATATTTTCAGTAATCTCTTCAAATATGTAATCGTAATTTTCCATAAAGCCTCCAAATAAAACAAAAAGGATAATACTTTAGGAACGAAAAATTTCCGCGGTACCATCCTAATTCAAATGCACTTAATTATACTTTTAACGTAAAGTAAACGGGTTCATCAAACCAGCTCCAAGGCGAATTCATTAATCGATATATAGAGTGTTCTCACTTTATCACTCATCCCTTAAATATAAGAAGATTAATTACTACTCCTTTTCGACGCAACTAAATTATACATTTAACATAATATAAATTAAATAAAAACGTTATATTTAGTTATATAAATCTACTTTGTTAAATAATTAATTGGGTTTTCTAGTGTAAATATAGCAATAGCTAGGTAATCATCAGTGAAATTTCCACTTTCATCTTGTGACATATTACCTGCATATATAGCATTATTTGAATCGCTAGCATCAGTTAAGATATAAAGCATTCTAGGAGAGCTTTCTCCTTCAAATATTACTTTATATGTAATGAAATTGAATTTAGTAATTAATGATGTGTCACTCTTATTTGGTTGTTGTGGAATAAATCCTGGAGCAAATTCAAATTTTTTTAATGTAATCTTATTAGTTTTCGTGTCTTTAAAGAATAGCCATTTACTTCCATCAGACTTAACTATGTGCCTATATGCATATAAATGATCTGTATTTGTATTTTGAGGCCATAAATCCTCAAAGTCTTCTTTTCTAATATTTATGAGATCTTGAGGCAAGATAAATTCATATTTTTCATTAACATTATCACCGCTCTTCATTACAAATTTTGTTTTGGAACCATTAAATGTTTTTGGCTTATTCAATACACCAAAACTCATATTCGCTAATTTGTTATATTTATTCGCGGTTTCACCGTTAACAGATTGGTACCACTCATCATTGATGTAAAAATAATAGAAATAGTCTCCATTTTTTTCGATATATTTGCTTAAGCCGTTATGCAATTCTGAAACATTACACCATGCTTCATTTTGAGTAAGGAAAATCAATTTGTTTGCACCATTAATGCTTTTATTAGCCCAATTTAACGAATTAAGTTCAATGTGAACTAATTCATTATTTGTTGTAAATGCATAACTTTTACTATCAGCCTTATTTGTTACTATATGTTTACTAACATCGTAATCAAACCCAGTTTTATAAGAACCATCAGTAAAAGCAATATAATCATTTTTTTGAGTATTAACATCAATTATTTTTAATACTCTGTAATTGTCAAAAGCTTCAACATTTATCCAATTATTTTGTCCGTCATAATTTATATTAATAAATTTATCTCTAGAATTCTTTGATATAAATATTGAATTATTTACAGGCGTATTTTTGATAAAATCTCCTTCAATAAGTGAAGATTGCTTATAAGGCTTTATGAATTTTTTGCCATTAGAAACAAATGTACCATCTGATTGAGGTTTATTTTCAATTGCAAGCCAATCAATATTAGAATTTGAATTATTTAAAATATAAGACTTGTCAATAGTTGAATAAGAGTCAATAAGAGTATTCTTATCAATCAGTGTATCACTATCACCATTATGCCAAGTGCTCTGCTTATTATTGTATGAAGCTAAAACCTTATCACTATTATTTAATAGACTTCCACTTTCGTTAGAATTACTAAATTCATAATAATATCCATCATTTGTTTTTATAATTTTCTTTGAGAAATTATCTCTACTGCTTCCTACAAACGCTTCTAAATGAAGTGTTTTTCTAATACTAGTTTTTTCATCAAAAGATTCAACAATGCTATTTGTTATTAACTTTCCATCATATTTTTTAATCGTATCTTTTAACAAATTAAACACATTTGTTTCTAATGAATAATCACCAGTAAGGATTACTTTCTGCGCTTTTGAATCAAGAGCGATTGCATTATGTATTTGAACACTTGATGCAGCAGTTGAAGCAAAGCAAGAATTATTAAATAAAGTAAGACTATTAACGTTAAATTTTGTGTTTTCTGGAATAATGATATTTGCGTGATTTTCCACTTCATCTAATTCAATTTCAAATGTTGAGTTCGCGATAGAAAAATTCGAATTTGCCGAACTTAGTGCTGCAGTAAAAGCGTTATTGTCAGCTAATTTTTCATCACTTAAAAAAGAAACATTATTTATCGCAACAAGATTATCTACTGATTTATTACTAATTTTCGACTTATTAAGTACTAATTCTCCACTTTTAAGTTGAAATAATGCATTTTCAGTATTTGATACAAATTTAATGAATTGCGTTTTATTAAAGCCTTCGTCAAGATAATCTAAAATACCGTTAACAGTTGCACCAGCTTTTATATTCACGCTTGTTAGTAAAGCATTTAAAGAATATGAATCTATTGGAGTTATATTATTTTCCGCTTTATATATAACATCGTTTAAGCCTTTATATTCATTAACGGTTATACCAGTAGTAAGTGAGGCGCCACTACTTAAATCTATATGTCCTTTTTTCTTCGTCGAAGAATCAAATATATATCCATTACTTATAAGTTCTCCACCGTTTTCAACTATAATATTATGTCCGTTTAAATCAATAGCCGAGAAGCCTCCAATATTAACTCCTGAAGAATTATTTGTAAATCCGATTTGCGACCCAACTATTAATTTGCCACCATTTTTAATAGTTAAA
Organism: uncultured Bacilli bacterium; assembly: GCA_963557285.1. Taxonomy (GTDB): domain Bacteria; phylum Bacillota_I; class Bacilli_A; order RFN20; family CAG-826; genus Onthovivens. The sequence continues at coordinate 12,912 of CAUWDL010000005.1, forward strand.
TCATCAGTTAATTTCATAGTTAATAATGCATCAGTGGTTTTTGCTTCTGCACTACTTACATGCGAAGAAAGTAATCTTGTTTCACTGATGTTATTACTATAAATAGAAGCAGGTAAATATAAAGTTTTTCCACTATCAATAGTTGTTAGATTAGAATCTACCTTGTATTTTTTGTTATTATCAGAAGTTAATATAACTTGATAAAAAGGATTAACGACATCGTACTTTGATAAAGCTTCACTTAAGTTCTTTGATTTATCTAAATTAGGTGTTCCGTCATCATTAGAAGAATAAATATTAATATGATTATCTGTAGCACCAGGTTTAGATAAATTAATAGTTGAAGAATATGGAAACACAATCAAGTTTTCATTATCATAATCCTCAAAATTAACTTTATTTATATTTGTATGAGAAAATGAACCAGTTACATCAAGATTAATTGTGTCGTTACCAACGCCAATATTTAAATTAACATCACCAAAATCCGTGCACTTAAAAGGAGCTTCTCTCTTGTTTCCTTCGTTATCAATAGCATATGTTTTATCAATATATAGATTATCTAAATCTAGATTACTAAAAGCGTTAAATTGCACTTCTTGTAATGATGATGGAAGATATACGTTTTTAATGTTACTTTTAGAAGGCGTAGCATCATTATCTCTTTCACCATTAAAAGCGTATAAGGATATAGTTTTTACTCCATCTTCAATATAGATATTTTGAACATCTTGAATAAAAGAATGTTGTTTTTCTTTAGTTAAGTTCTTGTTTTCAAAAACCTGAAGCATATCAAATATCAAACTATTTGGCCCTACTACAACTTCACGTTTACTTTTTTCATCAAAATTAGAATAGTGGTAGCCAGGTATAGTTAATGATGTAGGCATTGAATCAAGCGAATCAAGTTCTTTAGTTCTTTGGTATAATCCATTTAATAATTCAGGTATAGAAAAGAATTTTTCAACAGTTTCATTTACTTTTCCTTCAGAGATATTAGAGATTATTTGATATAAATCTTTTCTTAAAATACAAACATCTTTGTTTGTAAAATCTAATAAACTATCACTGTATTGTGAAAGTTCAGGAATATTTATTTTAAGGTCTGACAAATAGAAAAAATCTGGATTATAAGCTTTTGCATTACTCGTATCATGAATTGTTCCGTCTTTAGATAGCATAGAATAAGTTGCTATTTCACCTGTTGGCAACTTTTCGTGCAAAACTAATGGTAAGTTATTAACGAAAGTTTTGACATCAAAGATAGTTTCACCTGTATCGCTTGTTTTTACAAAATCAGCCACTGTAAAGTTATCAAATTGACCATCATTATTCTTATCTTCAATGTGAATTGGCAAATTTCCTAAATCTGCAAAATAATTTTTTGATTCACTAAATGTAAAATCTGTAAGTTTAAATTGCCCTAAAAAACTGACAGTATGTTCATCTCGTACTAACGCCGAACGTAATGTTTCGATATCAAAATAAAAAAGTGGTGCTTTTTCAACTGTTGGATTATTTGCGTAATAAGTATTGTACGCATCTTGAGCTTCTTTTTTAAAATCAGCAAACGGATCTTTATCATAAGAGCAAGAGCTTAATAGCATCGTAATACCAACTGTGGTTAAAACAAGAGCACTTTTTTTCATAAAAATTATTCTCCTTCATTGAAAGCTTCATTCATAACAATTGCACCAGCAATAGCGACATTTAAGCTTTCCATACCGACTATATTAATTTTTAAACATTCATCTGAAGAATTTAATATTTCTCGTGAAATACCTTGACCTTCATTACCTAAAATTATTACATATTTTTCGTTATTTTTAAATCGATAGTCGTGAGCATAAATGCTCTTTTTATGTAACGCAGTAGCGATTATTTTATAACCATTCTTTTTAAGTTCTGAAATTGTTTCAGTATCAGCATTTCTTACGTCTAAATTAAAGATAGCTCCTTGACTAGACTGAATAACTTTAGAGTTATATTGATAAGCAGTTTTATTTGTCACATAAACAGTATCAAATCCAAACGATACTGCTGTTCTAAATAAAGTGCCAACATTGCCAGGATCCTGCACATCATCAAGATATAAAACAAGCCTACTATCGATACTTTTTTGTTTAATTGTTTTGCAGACACCTATAATCCTTGCCGAGCTTTTTCCTTCACTTAGTTTCTCTAAAATTTCTTTAGTTACAACATATTGATTCGGAAACATTGTTTGATCTAATTCTTGATTAGTTAAGACATATTCAAGATTATCTTTGGCCATTAAGCATAGATGTTCACCTTCAATAACAAATTTTTGTTCATCTTTTGAAACCGAATTCAATCTTAATTTTTTAACATATTTTACAAGTGCATTGTCTCTACTTTTAATATATTGGATCATTCTAATATTCCTTTCTTCAATTTATTATCTAAATAATAATAATTAGGCATTGTTTTTAACACTTCTTCATAAAATAAATGAGAATGATTCCTTATTTTATCATGAGCTAGTTCATGAACAACTACTGAATCAATTATTTCAGGAGAATAATGAATCAAAATCATATTAAACGTCAAGGATAATGTTTTAATGCTATTAGAACCATATAAAGTTTTTACAAGTTTTGTTTTCACCTTATAATCTTTCGTTACGTTCATAATTTTTGAAAAATATTTCACTCTACTTTCAAGATACTTTTTAAAAGGCAATGATGCGCGTTTATAAAATTGTTCCTTAGATAAAAATATATATTTTTCCCCGAAAACTTCGATTTTGTCATCAACAAAAGGCACAAATTTACCAAATAAATAAATTCCATTTTCTAAAAAATATTCATTCTTCTTTTTTGCTGATTTCTTTAATAACTTCTTTATGACTTCTGGCAAATTTTCCATTATTTGTTTTCTAGCTCTTATTGAACCAGCACTTATTTCTATTACATTATTTATTTTTCGATAATATATTCCTTTTTGATACTTGTCTTTATAAATTATTCTAACAAGAAATACTTGATTTTCGCATGAAATATGAAATTCTTCTTTTGACATATAGAATTATTATAAGTATTTCTTTATAATAAACAAAGTTAAAAAGGACTAAGAAATTATGGAAACTATATTAGTAAGTGCTTGTTTACTAGGAGACAACGTTAAATATAACGGTAAAAATAACTACGATCCTAGAATTGAAATATTAAAAGAATATTATGATATCGTGCCTATTTGTCCAGAATGCTTTGGTGATTTACCTACACCAAGAATTCCAAGTGAAATTAAAGACGATACAACAATTATCAATCAAGAAGGACAAGATGTTACATATCAATTCAATAAGGGAGCTCATAAAGTAATTAATGTAGCAAACTTCTGCCACGTTAAAAAAGCATTACTTATGGATAGGTCACCAAGTTGTGGCGTTAATAAAATTTATAATGGTAAATTTAACGGAACTTTAATTGATGGCATGGGTTACACAGCTAAATTATTAAAAGCAAAAGGTATTAAGTTATACACATTAGATACAATCGATGAACTAATCGAGGAAAAACAAAAGCATGAAAACTAGAAATTTAATTTTAAAAATTTCTTTTATCGCATTAACAAGTGCTCTAGTTTTTATTGCCACTTCTTTTATTTCAATACCTTACGGTGGAGGAATTGGCTATTTCAATCTAAGTGATGGAATAATCTTATTTTCTACAATCTATCTTGGACCAGTCGTTGGCTTTGCTAGCGGAATAATAGGATGTTCTCTTGGAGATTTATATGCTGGATTTGCTACTGCTATTCCTTTTACAATTTTAGCTAAGGGATTAGAGTCAATTGCTGTATTTATTCTTTATACTTTACTTCAAAAAACAAAATACACTAAATATCTTAGCTACATCATAGCTCCATTGTTTATGGTAATCGGATATATTCCTTATTACCTTATATATGATAATGGACAAGGTGCTTTAGCTTTAATATCTAGTGCATTTGATTTAATCCAAGCATTAGTAGGATCAATAGTAAGTATTACTCTAAATCAACTATTTTACAGAGTAAATTTGCCAAGTGGTTACATAAAAGAGGAACTCTTCTTTAAACATAAATTAGGAAATTAATTCAATAAGCATCTTTGATGCTTATTTTTTATTAACAATACTATAAATCTTATTGCAATTAATAAATTTATAATCAATGTTATAGTTGTCCCAATCGCCATTGAACCAAAGAAATCAATTGTTAATAAAGGCTTGCCAACTTCTACTTCAAAAGAAGGATAGATAATCTTATAAGTCACAAACGAAACAATTGTGAATAATGACAAAGTAAAGCCAAATAATTGAGCTTTTGAAGAAAAGCTTTTTTTCTTTGTACTTATTAAAAGAGGAAAGATTGTAAAAGCAGGCGCAATAAACATTAGCATTAAAATCGCATAGCCAAATCCATATGTATATGTAATATTTTTAATAGCATAAAAGCCATTAAAGAAAGCGCCGATATAAAACATAGCTAAAACCATAATAAACCCACATATAAACTTAATAGGAATATTTAAACTATCTTTATAAATTATATATGATGTATTACCGCGTCTAGATATAACTTTATATATAATATAAAAATCAACAAAAAATTCTATGATTGAAATGGCAATAATATCGAATGGATAGAGTAAATTTGCAGTATGATATTTAAAATTTTCTAACGCTGATTGAAAATGCATCGATAAAATTGAAATGACTAAAATCTTCGATGCTATCGTGATAATAACGAATATACACAGTCCTAAATTCTTGCTTTTTTTAACAAAATTATTTTTATAAAATAAGAAAAAATATGCTACCACCAAAGCGTACGTTATTACAAAAGGTAAATATTCTAGTAATGGTAAAAATGCACCTCCAACAATATTAAATATCATATCAATAGAGAAATAACAGCAAGCACAACTAAAAAAGAAGAACAATAACAATATAGTATTTTTTATTATTTTGTTTTTTATTAACTTATCCATATATTACTCCTTAACGAATACATTTTTAACACATGATAAATCGAATTTACCATCTGCGGGCAATATAATTTCCTTATAGCCTATCTTATTGTCATCATGATATATTTGGTTTGTAGATTTTACTCCATACGATAAAACCACTTCTTCATAAAAAAGATTAGAATTATTTACATGATCATGTCCGACAAAGATTCCCTTAACACCCATATTTTTGAATTTTTGAAATTGATTATTGTTCTTATAACCTGTTTTTACTTCTTCTCCGTTTTCGCCGTTTCCAGGAATTTCCCCTTTAAGATAAAGCTGATAAGCAGTATTGAATTCATATAAAGGGATATGAAAAAAAGCTAGAGCTGGTACCGTTTCATTATCTTTAGTTTGAATATCTTCAAAATGAGCAATTTGTTCATCTTTAATTATGTCGTAATCATACGAAAGTTTACCATTATAAACATATGAGCCACCATCAATCATAAATAATCTATATAATGGTTTATCATCTTTTATAATATCTATATAATAATTCATATTTCCAGGCAAGTCATCATTCTGAAAATCAGTAAATAAAGCTACTTTTGATTTGTTTAATCTTTCTTCCACATAATAAGACTCATACGAACCTTGATGATCATGATTACCATTAACAAAAGCATACGGAACACCTATATAATCAAAAAAGTCAAAAAATAGATCGACTTGTTTTTTAGAAGCTCCAAAAAAAGAATCACCTGTAATCGCTATTAAATTAGGTGAACATGCTTCTATATTTTTCTTTAAATATTTGAATTGTTCGTCCATGTTAGTTGGAAGTGAAAAATGAATGTCAGTTAATTGCATAATTTTAAAATTATCTGAATAGTTAATTGTTTTTTGATAACATTCCTTATCATAGTGCACAGTTGACGAACAACTAGTCGTAAAAACAAATAAGCATGTTAGTATGCATGTTGAAATTTTTTTATTCATATAAATACGTCCTCTACGTTATTTTTAATATAACATATTCAGAGAACTTTTTTAGTTAAAATATTTTATAATAAATTTAAATTAAATTATACTACATGCATAAATTATTTAATTTAATTTTTTATATTAATTATTAATTAAAATTATTTATTTTAATTGATTACTATCGTATTTTATTAAATTAAAAATCTTTATAATAATTAATTTATTGCAAATTAAATATATACAACAAAGTTTTAAAATAATTATTATGTTGTATTACAACTATCTCTGCTAAAGCTTCTTTTTTTTAAAGTGAATAAGAAATAATTTCTTGCACAACAAATCTTTTTTTATGTTTATATATTGTATATTTATTTTTTTGCATTATTAAACATAATAGTAAATTTATATTTATGAAAAAATTGAATTTTATCGCCGTTTTAAACGTCAATGTATTCTTATTTTAATTTATAGTTACAATTTAAAATAAAACAAATGATGTATAATTTTAAATAAAAAAATAAAAAATATTTTCATAACTAAGCTTATTAATGACTAATTTTATCTTATTTCCTTTTTTAAGACGCTTTTTAGCCTCAAAAATAGCAAACTTCTACTTGTTAGCATTAATATCAACGTACAGTAACAATAGAGATTGATCCATTAATGCGATTTTCAAACCGTGTATTAATGTAATTAATACAATCTTTTAACTAAAATCGTGCATTTATTATACATTTTCACTTATATTCACTTGTAAGCGTTTACATTTCAATATAAAATTAATACATCGGAGGATGCTAGAAAATGTCATCAGAAAAGAAACATAAGAAAAGCGTTTTTGAATCTCCAGTATTATCAACGAAGATCAAAACCGCTAACGTAAAGCTCTTCCCAGAAGCTGCATTTGGCTATTTACTCGGACCTATTTTCGCTTTAATAGCAAATGCTGTTGTCAATACATACTTAGTCCAATATTGGACACGTGTATTAGGCTTGGCCGACTGGGCACCTGTCTTTATGACCGTTCTACCAATCATTTCGACTATTATCGTTATCTTAGGTAATACATTGGTTGGTCGTTTGATGGAACGTAAACCATCACTCGCAGGAAAAGCAAGACCATTAATCTTATTAGGCTTACCATTAATTGTCGTTGCATTATTTGTATTGTTCTATGCCCCATTCCCAACAGGAGCTACAGCTGATAGTCCAGCATGGGCAACATTAGTAATGATTACAATTGGTTATAACCTATATTATGCATTCGCTTTCCCATTCTATTACACTTCACACAGTGCACTCGTTAATTTATCAACAAGAAATAGTGGAGGCCGTTCATTATTAGCGACATGCAGTAATGGAGCTCAAGTCGCTGCTTCAGGTCTTGCTGGTATGATTGGACCATTCTTAAACGATGCTTTAGGTTTATTACCAGTTGGTGAAAATGGTGGATTAGCTTCAGAAGCTGACAGAATTGAAGCAAACAACAAATGGGTTATCTTAATGGCTATTCTTATTGTTTGTTTATGCATTGGATGTTTACTCGAATACTTCTTCACACGTGAACGTATTACAGAAGAAAATATTAAATTAGCAGAAAAAGAAACAAATGAAGTTACAAACAAGAAATTAAGCAGAACAAAGAAAATCCCATTATCAGAACAAATCAAAATTTGTGTTCATGATAAATATTGGTGGTTCATCATTATATTCTTCTTACTCTATCAATTAGGTGGTATGTTAAAGAACAACGATTTAAGCTGGTTCTCACAAGCCTTCCTTGATGGAAAGACTGCTTTACAAGGTACAATTAATATCGTAGGTGCTATTCCTACTGCATTAGGTATGTTAGCTATTTGGCCATTAGCTCACAAATTTGGAAAAGCAAATTGTATTAAAGTAGGCGCTGTATTTGCGGTTATTACTGGTTTATTAGGATTCGTTTGTATTCCATTAGGCGAAGCAAATAACGTTGCTGGTATCTATGGAGTATCAATTACAGCATTCTGTTTAAAAGCAATTGGTACTGTCCCTGCAATGTATATTTCAATGGCTTTAATGTCAGACGTCCTTGATAGACAAGAAGCTGTATTTGGTAAGAGAACTGACGGATTTACAATGTCAGTTTACGGATCAATCATGGTTTCTATGACAGGTATTGCAAACGGTATCATTATTGGATTAAATAACGCATTCGGAACAAATAACCAAATCTTACATACTTCAATTTTCTTCGGTGGTGAAGTATTCTGTTACTTAATTATTGGAATCATGTTCTTATTTATGAACGTTGAAAAATTCACTAATATTTCTCAAAAATCAATTATCAACGATCAAAGAAGATACGCTGAAGAAAACGGACTCGAATTCATTGAACCACACGAACGTATGTTAATGGAAGAAGCTGAATCAAATAAACAAATTCTTGAAGAAAAGAAAGAAGAATTGCGTATTAAGTGCGAAAAGAAAGGACTTAACTACGAGGAAGAATTAGTTAAATTCAATGAACAATTGAAAGCTAAAGAAGAAGCTTCTATTAAAGCTAAGGAAGAAAAAGCTGCTAAAGCTGAAAATGCAAAAGCTAAGAAACTTGAATTAGAAAAAGCTAAATATGATGCTTTAAGTGAAACTGAAAAAGCTAAATATGATGCTAAGAAAGAAGCGAAAGTTAAAAAAGAAGCTGATATTCAACAACTTATCGAAGATATATTTGCTAAAGATAGAGCAAAATACTACGGCAGATTCTAGTATTAACAAAAGATTTTAATAAAATAAAAAGATTATCTTACGATTAAGATAATCTTTTTTTATTTATATAAAACCACTTCATCTTCATCTTTAAAATTATTTAATATAAAGACTTTTAATTTATCGCCTTTACTATATTTTCTATATGGGGTATTGATTGCCATAGATACATTAGTTAAGAACATTATTCTAGCATCATAAATTTTATCATTTTCTACAAATCTACCGATAAAATTTTCATAATGCTCATTTTTATGCAATTCAACTTCTATCACTTTGCCTGGTGTTTTATAAAACTTTTTGAAACGAATTAAATTATAGATTATTAAAGTCATAGCACCGCCAAACGAAACAACATCTAATATTGAGTAAGCAATCATGATTTGTAAAAAATCTCCATTTACACTTATTATTCCTATAGCACTTAAAATTGTCAAAGTAATCAATACGAAAAATATAACAAATATTAAACTAATTTGAAATATTGTGCTTTTAAAATTATATATTTTTCTTATACTAAATTTTTCTTCCATTACCTTATTCCTCTTTAATATTTAAACATGCAACAAATAAATTATCAAACACATGTTTGTTAATAAACTGTAATACCTGTTGTACCATGGAACTTTACTTTTTATATTTTATTAACGCTAAGAGGTTAAGCTTTAATTGATGCTTAGATATATTATTTATACGCAATTAATTGCTATCTATATTTTACGTGATGAAAATAAAAAACATTATGTTATAAAACATAATGCTATAAAATTCAACTGGCGTCCCCTATAGGTTGTTCACCAGCGTTTTATATAATTAAAATTTATTTATTTTAATTATAAAGGCATATAAATATAAGAAATTTTTATGTAAATATTTTCAATATTTATGTTTTGTATCAAAATTGTATCAGACATTAATAATTAATTATTGGGGTTTGTTGGTGTGAGGGTGGTCACTTCAGTATTAGAGGGAAAAGAGTATAAACTTTAAAAACACTTCTAACAATTTTAAATTAATGATAAAATTATTTTGCTGATAGTCATGATAATTTCGAGAATTATCGCAACTATTTTAAGGGTTAGAAGTGCTTGTTCTAACTCTTTTCTTTTGCGCTTTTTCATAAAAGTTGTAAATTCCTTTCTATATTTTTTATAGATACAGTTTATAAAAACAACTTTTATTAAAAAGTGCATAGGCAATAATTAATTATATCTATGTTCTATTTTTTTAATTACTTCTTCTGCTTTTTTAAGTATCTCAAATTTTTCTTTTGTTAAAAAAACGTATTCAATATGATCATCGATTATATAGCTAATTGGAACTTTATATAAAGTAGATAAAAGTTTAGCATATTCCATATTAAGCTTAATTTTACCTGTTTCAAAATTTGAATAATTAGGTTGAGTAATTTTTAAATAATTAGCAACATCACTTTGTTTAAGATGATGTTTTTTTCTTAACTCTTTTAATCTATTCATTTATTAGTTTTAATATTTCTTCTCCATATAACGATATTTTATTTTCTCCAAATCCATTGATATTTTTTAGCTCATGTATAGATTTTGGTTTAAATGTTGCTAGTTCACACAGTGTATTGTTATTAAAAATTATATAAGCTGGTTTTTTAATTTTTTTAGCTTTAAGTGTTCTATAATTTTTTAGTTTGTTATAAAGTTTCATATCAAAATGTAATTTTTCTTTATCTTCTTCGTAAATATTTGAACCTTTCCTAAAAGATATATCATTCATTGTTTTTAAATCATCCAGCATTTCTAAAATTGTATTTCTGTCTTTTATTCTTATGTCATGATTTTGAGCATAAAGATTCGCTTCAGATGTTAATTTAGAAGTTGTAATCAAAAATAAATAATTTAATTCATAAAAATCCTTAGCTTCACTCATTTTTACTATTTGTTCTTTCGGGACTTTCGAAGACCATCTTTTAGCTTGTACACCAATAGATTCTTCTTTGTTTGTTTCTTCATTAAAAAATCTAACGATTAAATCTATTCCACTATCGTTTGTTTTAGGTGTCTTTTTAACTTCATATCCGGCTTTTTTGTAATACCAAAATAAAAAATCTTCAAATTCTTCTCCACTCATTTCATCGATTTCGTTTAATGTAGTTGGAAAAAGATATTGGTTGCATTTAACTTCTTTTAATAAATTTATCATTTATTTGTCCTCTTGATTAAAATTTATATCACCATAATTATTATTTATTTCAATTTTGTTAGCATAAACTTTTTCAATTGAATTGATTGTATCACGTGCTTTTAATAAATTTTTATATTGCTCTTTTGTTATGATTATTTCTTTGTTGTCATCATTTAATATGTAGGAAATAGACACATTATAATAATTAGCTAATTTTTTAGCATAAATTTCATTTAATGGAATTTCGCCTCGCTCGTATTTTCCGTATGTACTTTGTTCTATTGAAAGAATTTTCGCTACTTCTGTTTGGTTAAGTTTGTTTAGCTTTCTTAACATTTTTAAGTTATTCATACACCTATTTTACATAGTTTCGTTTGTTATGAAAATTTTGTCTTGACAATAGTTATATAT
>CAUWDL010000006.1:0-21987 GCA_963557285.1 uncultured Bacilli bacterium
CATATAATATCGATAACAGTTATTTAATTATTAAAACATAGCTTACAAAATTATTGATGCTTTTAATAAGAAAAAATTAAACGAAATCTCTGATTTTAAATTAACTAAAGAGTAACTAACTTTAATAAAAGAACTATTATAAATTAAGTAATCAATTAAAAATAACTAAAAAACATTTGCAATCAAAACTTAAATATATTGTATTTAATCTTTTAGGTATTGAAAATAATAAAAATGAGTAATAAAATGAAACTATAACAAAAGCTGAGCAAACAAATAATAATAAATTTACTCAACTTCAAAGGGAGATATATGAGAAAAAGAAATTTTTGTTTATTCGCGTTAGCGAGTGTTTTGCTTCTTAGTGGAGCCACATCTTGTGGAGGATATAACAATGATGATCCAAAACCAAATCCAGATGTACCAGTATTACCTGAAGAAGAAACTTTTACTATTAAATTAAGTAAAGTTGAACATGGAACAATTACTGCTAGTAAGACAAGCGGTAAAGTAGGAGAAAAAATTACAATTACAGCAACTCCTGATACTGGATACGAATTAGTATCTTTAACAATGAATGGTACTAAGATTACAAGTGGAGCAGAAGTTTCACCAGTAAAAGGTGAAAACATAGTTGTAGCAACATTTAAAAAACTTGCTGAAGAGCATACTCAAGAAGAAGTGCCTGACTTAGAAATTGTACCTGAAGGAACAAAAGAACTTTCTTTAAGCGAAAGTGTATTCACTGGTAGAGTTGAAGTTATGGGTGGTTTTGATTGCACACTTAAATTCACTGCTGAAGGAAAGGCTAAATTAGAATTTAGTGGACAAGCATCATTTTTAAACAAAGAAGGAACAGTTAAAATTGTAAATAATGTTGCTATTGTTACAATTGCTGGAGAAACAGCAATGTCTTCATATAACGCATTAACAGGCAATTATGAAATTGACTTACCATTTAAAGGACAAGATGCAAACCTTGTTATATTCTTAAAATGGAAAGCTGGAGAACCTATAACAGTACCTCAAATTACTAAAGAAACAGCTGAATTCAAAGGAAGTGTTGTTGCTCCATTCCCAATGAATTATACATTAAACTTTATTGATGATGTAGATTGCACAGTTGATTTTGATAAATTTAGCTCAATGCAACAATCAGGAACATACACTATTAAAGACAATGTATTAGAACTAACATTTAATGGAAAAACATTTGGTTCTTATTTTGATTATAAGAGTGGTTCATACAAGATTAATTTTGTATGTAAGACACCAGAAGGTGATAAAGAATTAGAACTTGCATGGAAAGTAATAGATGTAACTCCAACTTCACCAGAATTTACTAAGAAGTATTTTGATTTTACTGGAACAGTAAAGACACCAATGGGTGAATTTGAAATGAATTTAAAACCTATTGATGATACTAATTGTAAAATAGAATTACCTCAAGTTTCTTTCTTAAATAGAGAAGGAACATATGTAATTAGAGATGGAGTATTAGAGACTACTTTTGGAGAAGATAAATTTGTTTCTAAATACGATAAGGAAAAAGGCTTTACTATTGAAGTTTCGATTTCTGGAGATCAAGGAACGTTTAAAGCAACATTAGTTTCAAAAGTAAAATAATTAAGTAAATAAAATGTTCAGGTAACGATGAGTTTAAGGTTAACCTGAACATTTTTATTTTGTCTATATTTCTTCTTTGTTGCTAAATAATTTATTTTTTCTTAAATATATCGCTAGTCCAATAAGTAAAACAATACTAGCGAATATCCATGCGATAGGATCACTAAAGCAAGTTGCTATAAAAGCTTTATCACTAGATGGATTACTTGGATCAATTAATCTAGGTATAAATTCTGCTACTAATACTCTAGCGACTAATTCACCAATTCCAGCAAGAAATGGAAATAAAGCTTTACCAATCCCTTGAAGATAATTACGTCCTATAAATAAGAAACCTAAAATAAAATACAAAGATACATCTACAAACATATAAGTAGAAGCATAAAACTTAATATGTTCATTATTATTTGAAGGACTTAAAAAGAATGTTGTATAAAAACCATTAATAGAAAGACTTATACCGATTATTAATAAAATTAAATATAAAACAAACATCATTATGAGTGATTGCTTTAATCCATCTTTTAATCTAGTCTCATTTTTTGCACCATAATTTTGACCAGAATAGCTTAATACTGCTGTCCCTAGAGCGCTAAATGGGCACATTAAGAAATCATTAATTTTAATACTAGCACCATATGCCAATTTTGAATCATATATTTCGTGTCCAAGTATTGAAGAATTTAAAACATCAAACTTTACCATTGCTTTTTGTAGAGTGATTAAACCGATTGCTAAAATAGAGAATTGAAGAGCTAATGGAATTCCTAATTTAAGATGAGAATATATATCCTTAAAATTAACTTTGAAGTCTTTTAACTTGACTCTTAAAAATGGATATTTAACAAGGGAATAGAATAGACACAATATAAATGCGATAAATTGAGAAAATATTGTTGCGATAGCAGTACCTGCAACGCCCCATCTAAACACTAAAATAAAAAGAAAATCTAATCCTACATTTAATAATGTTGATCCTATTAAGAACAATAATGGAGTTAATGAGTCACCAATACTTCTAAGTATACTGACCATAAGGTTATAAAACATTTGTGCAAATAAACCTGCATATATAATAAATAAGTAAGTTTCAGCGTATTGATAGTCACTACTTTCAGGTTTTAAATCAATATATGATAATAGAGTAGGAATTAAAAGAATTGATACAACAGTTAGAACTATTGAAATTATTAAACATAGTAAGAGCTGAGTAGCAAAAGACTTTTTAATTCCTTCTTTATCATTTTCGCCAGCTTTATTACTTGTAATTACACTAAATCCACTACAACAACCAAAAGCAAATTGCATGAGTATAAATACAAGAGAATATACTACGTTAACTCCAGTTACTTCTGGTGCACTTAGATATTGACCAACTATAGCAGCATCGCTAAGAGTGTATAGTTGTTGAAAAATTAGAGATATTAAAATAGGTATAGCAAAAAGAAGAATTATTTTCCAAGGACAACCTGTTGTTAAGTCCATTGGTCTAAACATATTTGAAAAAAATTCCTTAATAGATTGCATATTTGTTCCCTTAATAGGTAAAAATTATACTAACTTTTATTTAACATAAAAAGCGCTTACAAAAATGTAGCCGCTTACTTTTTATATTTTTTTGAAAATAATTTTATTTGCTTCTTTTGTGCATGTGAAGAAGGCTATTTCTTTAATTCGTTTCCGTCTTTAAATGCGTATCAACATACATCCCCGAATGAACGGTAAGTGTGATTTATAGCATCATAAAGGATTGGCTTTAACTTATCGATATCAACTTTTCCGTTTGTTAAATATTGCTCTTCTATTGAAGTATTAACGACTTTAGCAAGAATGTAATCAGTTGTTGTATCGTAATTTAAAACTTCGCATTCTAGAGTAAGTGGCAATTCGTTAATTATTGGGCCCTTAACGAAATTACTTTTAATTGTTGTAAATTTCGAATTAATGATTTTATCTTTTTCATCATGTAGACTTACTAAGCCAATATAATCAATGTTCTTTACAAAATATTTTGTTCCAATTGACACAGTGAATGATTTATTTAGTAAAATATTTTCTCCACTTTTATGAGTGTGATCAATGCATAAAAATATTTTATTGTAATCAGCAACTGAGCCCCATGCAGCTAGCATTATATCTGGATTATCATCTTTATCGTATGTACCGATAACTAAAACTGGTTGAGGAAGTAGTAATGGTTTTGCACCTAAATTTGTTCTCATAATTAAACGCCTTTCTTTAATGTTTTTGCTTCAATTCTTAAAATTAATTTACAAGGCATAAATCTAAAAGCGAAGATTTTGAGACTATTAATAAAACCAATAATCTTTAAACTTTTCCCTTTTAAAGAGTAATTATATCCGATTTTTGCAACTTTTTCAGAAGAAATGACATACTTATCTTTATTTTTCATTCCTACAATTTCAATATCTTTATCTATGGTTTTGTATTTACCAGGACATAAAGTTAAAAGCTTAACTTCTGTATCTTTTAGTTCATATGCAATTGCTTCACCCATATAAAGAAGATAAGACATTGTTGCGTGATATGTTGACAAATATGGGCCAGGATAAAATGCTCTAGTAGAACAAACGTTAAAAATGTGACCTTCATTATTATTAATCATGTCTTGCAAAAATTGCTTTATCAAGTATATAGGGGCATTACAATTTAAATTATCTATATTGATTTGCTTATTAACATTCATCATCTTAAAAGATTCATGATCTTGACATTGAGCGGCATTGATAAGATTATTAATAGTGATATTTTTTGAATTAATAAAACTACATAATTTGTCAATTTCATTCATGTTTGCTAGATTAGCTCTTAAAGCAACTACATTAATGTCTCTATTTATTTTTAGAAGTTCTTGCTTTGTGGTCATTAAACCAGCTTGATTGATATCAACTAATATAATGTTGTGACTGTTTTTTGCGCATATTTTTGCAAATTCTTTTCCAAGTCCACCTGCGCCGCCTGTGATTAATGTAAATTTCATTTTTACCTCTTTTTAAAAGTTTTCATCTATTTTGTGTGCTGCTTGATAAGCGAAAAAATCTGATATAAACGATGACGTAAATCCTACTATTAACATGATAGGTATGTTAATTAACCGATTTATAAAACATTCATATATATCTTCACTACCAAGTAAGAAATAATTAAGGATCGTTAATGTTGGATTGATGATTATAAAGAATATCAATGTTGTAATTAAAGTAGCTAATAAGCGATATTTGATGTTTCCTTTATAAGTATCGTTTTTGACATGAAAAAGTCCAGTAAACCATTTACCTATTCTAGTAAGTGGAATAAATAAACCAATCATCATTGCTAAAGCGAATGAAACAGCAAAATTGATCCCAAAGTTAACCCAATCAATTGTAGGTGAAGCGGTTAACGAACCTGCTAGAGTTAAGAAAAAGCATACTGGTATATTACAAATAATGTTATAAGTAAGCTTAGACAAGAAAAATCTCATTACTATTATTATATGATATTTCTAAATATAAAAAAACACTAATCAGTTAATGATTAGTGTTTGTTGATTCCGAGAATGTCTTCAGCTCTTTTTACTTCTTCAGAAGTTGGTTCATTTATGCCTTCTAATTGATATGGGATACCTAATTCCTTGTATTTATAAACTCCAAAAGTGTGATATGGCAGAATCTCAACTTTTTTAACTGTCGTAAGACCTTTTATAAAATTTCTTAGTCCTATTAAATCATTTTCATTATTTGTGATTGTAGGGACCAATACATGACGGATCCACATTGGAATATTTTTGCTGCTGAGGTAACTAGCAAATTTAAGAATATTCTCATTTGATTTTCCGGTTAAGAATTTATGTTTTTCGTTATTAATTTCTTTAATATCTAAAATAACTAAATCAGTAAGAGATAATAATTTATTTAGTTTTTCTAAATATTTTTCATCTTCACGAAATGGCTCTCCACTAGTATCAATACAAGTATTTATGCCGTTTTCTTTAGCTAGCGTAAACAATTCAATTAAGAAATCTATTTGAATAAGTGGATCTCCTCCACTTACAGTGATTCCTCCATCTTGTTTCCGATAAGATTTATATCTTAATGCTTTTTTCATTAAGTCTTGTGCTAAAATTTCTTCATATGGTGTATTACACCAGGTATCAGGATTATGGCAATATTTACAGCGCATATTACATCCGTGTAAAAATATTACAAATCTAATACCTGGTCCATCAACTGCACCAAAGGTTTCAACTGAATGTAGTTTACCTAATGTCATTTATTAATAACTTAGATTGTTTTATGGCAAGTTCTTGCGATAACGTCGAGTTGTTGTTCTCTTGTTAAATCGATGAACTTAACTGCGTAACCACTAACTCTAATTGTGAAGTTAGCATATTCTTCTTTTTCTGGGTGTTCCATTGCGTCGATTAACTTTTCTGTACCGAAAACGTTAACGTTTAAATGGTGAGCACCTTGATCGAAGTAACCGTCTAAAATATTGACTAAGTTGTTTTCTCTTTCTTCTAATGAGTGACCTAAAGCATCTGGAGAGATTGTTTGTGTATTTGAAATACCATCTAATGCGTATTCATATGGTAATTTAGCAACTGAGTTGAGTGATGCTAATAAACCAGTTTGTTCTGCACCATAGCTTGGGTTTGCACCTGGTGATAATGGTTCGCCTTGTTTTCTTCCATCTGGTAAAGTACCTGTTGCTTTTCCGTAAACAACGTTTGATGTAATTGTAAGGATAGAAGTTGTAGGTTCTGAATTTCTATATGTTGGGTTTTTCTTAACTTTATCAAGGAAAGTCTTTAATAACCAAACTGCAATTTCATCAGCTCTATCATCATCATTTCCGTATCTTGGGAAATCACCTTCGATTTCAAAATCAGTTGTGATTCCATTTTCGTCTCTGATAGCTTTAACTTTTGCATACTTAATAGCACTTAATGAGTCAACAACGTGGCTGAATCCAGCAATACCTGTAGCAAATGTTCTTCTAACATCTGTATCGATTAAAGCCATTTCAGCTGCTTCATAGTAATATTTATCGTGCATATAGTGAATGAGGTTTAATGCATTGACATAAAGCTTTGCTAACCAATCCATCATGATGCTGTATTTTGATACGACTTCATCATAATTTAAGTATTCACTTGTAATTGGTTGATATGCAGGGCCGACTTGAACTTTTGAAATTTCGTCTTTACCACCATTGATAGCATAAAGTAAACATTTTGCTAAGTTAGCACGTGCACCAAAGAATTGCATTTCTTTACCAGTTTGTGTTGCACTAACACAGCAGCAAATTGAGTAGTCATCACCCCAAACTGGTCTCATAACATCATCATTTTCATATTGAATTGATGAAGTAGTGATTGAAATTTTTGAAGCATATTTCTTGAAGTTTTCGCTTAATCTTGATGAATATAAAACTGTTAAGTTAGGTTCTGGTGAAGGTCCCATATTTTCAAGTGTATGTAAGAATCTGAAGTCATTTTTTGTGACCATATCTCTACCATCAACTCCTAAACCAGCAACTTCAAGTGTAGCCCATACTGGATCGCCTGAGAATAATGCGTTGTATGATGGAATTCTTGCGAATTTAACCATTCTGAATTTTAAGACGATTTGGTCGACTAATTCTTGTGCTTCTGATTCTGTTAAGATGCCTTCTTCTAAATCTCTTTCGATATAGATATCTAAGAAAGTTGAAATTCTACCAACTGACATAGCAGCACCATTTTGAGTTTTTATGGCTGCTAAATATCCAAAGTATAACCATTGGAAAGCTTCTCTAGCATTTGTAGCTGGTTTTGAAATGTCGAATCCATAGGATTCAGCCATAACTTTCATTTCTTTTAAAGCTTTGATTTGATCAGCGATTTCCTCACGAATTCTAATGACTTCTTCAGTCATAGTTCCACATTCGTGTTCTAATAAATCTTCTTGTTTCTTTTCAATTAAGAAGTCAATACCATAGAGAGCAATTCTACGGTAATCGCCAACGATTCTTCCTCTACCGTATGTATCTGGTAAACCTGTAATAATTTTTGAGTGTCTAGCTAATTTGATTTCTTTTGTATAGACATCAAATACACCTTGGTTGTGTGTTTTATGATACTTTGTAAAGATTTTGTGGAATTCAGGATTTGGTGTGTAACCATATGTTTGAAGTGATTCTTCAGCCATTTTAATACCACCATATGGCATAAATGCACGTTTAAGTGGCTTGTCTGTTTGAAGACCAACGACTTTTTCTAAATCCTTATCTTCTGTAATGTAAGCAGCTCCATATGCGCTGATGCCTGAAACGACATCTGATTCCATATCGAGAACGCCGCCTTTTTCTCTTTCTAATTTTTGAAGTCTTTTAATTTCTGACCAAAGCTTGTTTGTAGCTTCTGTAGGTTCAGCAAGAAAAGATTCATCACCGTTATAGTGGGTATAGTTTCTTTGAATAAAATCTCTAACATCGATTTCTGTTGCCCAGTGACCAGTGTTAAATTTTCTCCATTCTTGTTTCATCTATTTCTTTCCTCTCTTTTTTCAACTTTTATAGTTTAAAGGTATGACATATTATTGTCAATAATGACACTCTAATAAACTAATAATATGCATCAAATCGATTAAAATATTACTTTATGTTGTATAAATGCAAATTTCTTAAGATATGTTTGCAATAAATAGATAATTTGTATAAAAAATAATTATTTAGAAAAGTTAAGGCAAAAAAGTATAAGTAAGTTATAATAATCATTTGAAAGGTGATTTTATGAAAAGTAATACTGTAGGACAAACGATTTTATTAACATTACCGCAGCAAAATATGTTTACGAATCTCGCTAATTATCAGAAGTGTTTAGTATTTCTTCAAAATGATAAAATTGTATTTGACACATTAGATGAAAAAATGTCTTTTGTTATTGATGATATTAATAGTGTTGAATTTGTAAAAGCTAATGGCACATTTATAGTTAATATAGATACAAACCGAGGATTATTTGTAGGAACTGAAACTTATAAAGAGTTTAAGGACAAAGACTCAATAGAATTATTTAAATTTTTAAGAGGCAAATTCATTAATCCTAAACTCTATGACAAGCTAATATCATCTACATCAAAAATGATGTTTAGATTATTCGTAAAAGATAAAAAAAGAAAAGAGTAAATATATGAATATAAAAGAAAAAGTTATTAATGCATTAAATCACTCTCATAGTGAATTTCAAAGCATCGACCAAATGTCGAAAATTTTATTACAAAACGGTTTTAAAGAATTAAATGAAACAGAAAATTTCGAATTAGAAAATAATGGAAAATATTTTGTAAAAAGAAATCTTACAAGTTTAATTGCGTTTAAAACTCCTAATAGCCTTGATGATTTATATTTTAAGATTGTTGCATCACACCCAGATTCACCAACTTATAAGATTAAAAGTGATCCTGTTATAAATATAAATAGATATGAGAAATTAAAAGTAGAAGGATATGGTGGAATGATTATTTCTACATGGTTAGATAAGCCATTAGGAATTGCTGGTAGAATTGTTGTTAGAAAAGACAATAATATTTATTCAAAACTTGTTGATTCTAATAGTGATACCTGTATTATTCCTAATGTTGCAATTCATCAAAATAGAAACATAAATTCAGGCTATCAATATAACAATCAAGTAGATTTATGCCCAATTATTGGAGATTCTTTAGAAGAAGGGTCAAATTATAATAACTTAATAAAATCATTTCTTGATAAAGATGAAGTGTTTTTAAGCGAAGATTTATATTTATATAATAGAGAAGAAGCAAAAGAAATAGGGTTTAAAAAAGACTATATCTCTTCTCCTAAACTTGATGATTTAGCTGCTGGTTTTTCATCTTTATTTGGATTTATAGAAAGTGAAGACACTTCAGGAATTAATGTATTTGCGTCGTTGAACAATGAGGAAGTTGGAAGTGAGTCTATTAATGGAGCTGATTCTACATTTTTGCATGATATATTAAGAAGAATTACTTTATACTTTAAGGATGATAAGGAAGCTTATTATAAAGCTATCGCGAAATCTTTTTTAGTCAGTGCTGATAATGCGCACGCTATTTATCCAAATCATCCTGAATTAAGTGATGACAAAAATAAGTGCTTACTAAATGGCGGAATAGTAATTAAACATAATGCAAATATGTTATATACTAGTGATGCTTTATCTACATCATTTATCAAAACATTATGTGAAAAAGAAAATCTTAAAATACAAGAATTCTTTAATCGTAGTGATGTAAGAGGCGGCTCGACTTTAGGCAATATTTCTAATAGTCATGTTTCATTATTAAGTGTAGATATTGGTTTACCACAATTAGCTATGCATTCTAATTATGAAGTTATGGGTTCTAAAGATTTAGATGAAATGTATAAATTAATTAAAAAGTTTATGAGCGTTTCTTTTGAATTAAATAAGACCTCAGTTAAAATAAAATAATTAAGATTCTATTAAAATTAAATAATTTATTGTTTCTGAATTTTAATAGAAATCTATTATTATTAAATAGATTGACCTATTCGCTATTAAATGTCTATAAACTTGAGATGGGCTAAAAAGAAGCATCTTAGAAATCTGAAGTAAGTTAAATTAATGCTAATCAGGTAATGCTCACCGATTAGCGTAATAAAAGAAGGAGAATATATATGTACGGAAAATATGCTTGTGAAAAGTACAAAGGCGATGCATTTAAACCTGTTGCAGATTTTGCAGAAAATTATATGGATTTTTTAAGCAATTCAAAAACAGAAAGACTTGCAGTTAAAAATGCTTTAGAACTTGCTAAAAAACATGGTTTTGTTGACATTTCAACTAAAAAATCTCTTAAAGAAGGAGATAAAGTATATGTAATAAATAGAGAAAAGAACATCGCTTTATTTGTTATTGGTAAAGAAAAAATTGAAAATGGCTTGAATATCTTAGGCGCTCATATTGATTCACCAAGAATTGATATTAAACAAAATCCACTTTATGAAAGTACTGGATTTGCGTTATTAGATACTCATTACTATGGTGGCATTAAAAAATATCAATGGGTTACTATCCCATTAGCTTTATATGGTGTTGTTGTTAAAAAAGACGGAACAAAAGTTGATATTAATATTGGTGATAATGAAGGCGATCCAATTGTTGGTATTAGTGATTTATTAGTTCACTTATCAGCAGATCAATTGTCAAAAACTGCAGCTAAAGTAGTTGAAGGCGAAAAACTTGATGTTACTGTTGGCTCATTGCCACTTGATGGTGAAGAAAAAGACGCTATTAAAGCTAATGTATTAAGAATTTTAAATAAAAAATACGGAATCGAAGAAGAAGATTTCTTAAGTGCTGAAATTGAAGTAGTTCCAGCAGGTAGGACTAGAAGCTATGGGCTTGATGAATCAATGATTGCTGGTTACGGACATGATGATAGAGTCTGCGCATATTCGTCATTAATGGCAATTTTAGATATGAAAGAGGTTCCTAACAGAACCAGTTGCTGTATTTTAGTTGATAAAGAAGAAGTTGGATCAATCGGTGCGACAGGAGCACAATCAAGATTCTTTGAAAATACAATCGCAACATTATTAGAATTACATGGAGAAGCAAGCTTCCTATCATTAAGACACGCATTAACAAATTCAAGAATGCTTTCAAGTGACGTTAGCGCTGGAGTCGACCCATTATTCTTAGAAGTTAACGAACTTAAAAATAGTGCATATTTAAATAAAGGTATTGTATTTAACAAATATACAGGGAGTAGAGGTAAAGGAGGATGCAATGATGCGAATCCTGAATTTATCGCTCACTTAAGAGATATTTTAGATACAGATAATGTTTATTATCAAACTGCTGAATTAGGAAGAGTTGATCAAGGCGGCGGCGGTACAATCGCTTATATCCTTGCAAATTTAGATATGGATGTTATTGATGCTGGAATCCCAGTCTTAAATATGCATTCTCCTATGGAAGTTGTATCAAAAATCGATTTATACGAAGCTTACTTAGCTTATTCAACATTCTTAAAAAGAGCTTAATAAAAAATGCTAGTTAAAGTAACTAGCATTTTTGTTTATTATTTTTTAAAATAAAAAAATCCAACTTTCGTTGGACATAATTTTTAAGCTTGGTGGGTACTGCAGGGATCGAACCTACGACCTTCTGTACGTCAAACAGATGCTCTCCCAGCTGAGCTAAGTACCCAAGCGCTTAATTAGTCTATCATTAGAAATTAACGATTGCAAGTATTTTTTTAAAATATTTTTATTTTTTTATTTTTGATAATAAAAAAACTTAAAAATCTAAAATAAAAATAATTAATAAACCTATATTTTGATTGGTAAGCTAAAACTAAATTAAAAAATAAAACAATTATGCTAAAAAAAGGCAAAAACTTTGTAAAAATCTATTTTTTAACTTTATAAAGATAATAAAAGTATCTAAAATAATATATAGTATGAATGCAACTGACTTTATTCTCATTGGATTTATTCTTTTAGGGCTTATTATGGGAGTTCTAAGAGGATGGTGGCGTGTCTTAATTGGATTTGCGGTGTTTTCAATAGGTTTAGTTATCTTTATGAATTGTTGTCCTGTTGATTATTTAACAAATTGGGTAAAATATGATTTAATAGATTTTCTTGTTAATAATGGATGGATGCAGCCAATACGCCTAGACATGACGGAATCATTGGGCGTCGTGTTTCAGGTCAATACTGTAGAGGAAGCTGCTTTATTGTTACAAAACTTTGGACTTGATGCAACTTATCTATCAGTAAATATCGATTTAGTTTGTGAATTTTTATCATTAGCGATTGTTATATTGCCATGGGTTCTAGTTTCATTCTTGGTATCGACACTTTTATATCATTTATTATTTAAGTGGATATTCCCTAAGAAGATTAGAAAATGTGCTATTTCAAGAATATTTGGAAGCGCTTTTGGGGTTGTTGGATACACAACATTAGGATTAGTATTAATTTCGATTGTTTATTCACCTCTTGAAGGACTTAATGCAACTTTTATTGGACCTATTCAAAATGCAAATAGTGAACTATATCAAGCGATTTCGAGTTTAGTTCCTAGTTCAATAGATCAATTTCAATCTATAGGGAAAACTCTTGGTAGTGTAGTTGAAGTTATAAATCCAACATCACAAACGTCTGTTATATGTAGACCATTATTAAATTTTATGAACAGTATAGGACTCGATCCTTTCTATATGATATCTAATACCGTTACGGAAACAGGACAAAATGTTTCTTTCAAAGATACATTTAGTCAATTCCTTGACGATGTTAATGAATCTATTATTTTAAAGGCTGGCAGTTCTAATATAACTGTTAATTAGTGCGGTTTGAGGGAGATAAGTATTATGAAAAAGAAAAACCATACGCTAAACAAATTTGTAGGTTTTACTCTCTGTTCAGTAATCCTTGCAATTGTGTTCATTTTGTTAGGAACAATTTTATCTGGGTCCTTTAATGAAGGAAGCTATGTTGTTCCAAATGCAGTAAATTGGTTCAATGAATTCGGAACCTATATTGATGCATTCGAACCATTAAAAGGTTTAATTTGGGACTTTACACATCCTATTGCTTCAATAGTTTGGTATGTTGCCTTTGTTGGAACAATTTTATTATTCGTTATTACATTCCCACTTGCATGTAGCAAGAAAAATGGAAAATGTGCTTTTTATAGCTTCTTAAATTTAGTATTTTGCGCTATTGGATTATGGGCATTCCTTGGATTCTATTATAGCAATTATATGAATACTTTTATTGATAACGGTTCAATCGTTTCAGAATATAAAGATTTATTGCTATTTAAAGATGTAGGGGTTGCTAATTCTTGGGGATGGTCTATTTGGGCATATATCTTAATTGTAATATTTGTTTGCATGATTGTAGGCGTTATTGGAACATCAATCGCTTCAATTAGAGCTTGCTTAGCTACAAAAGAAGAAACCTTAGAACAAAGTATTACTGTCCCATCTAATGCAAATGAGACCCAAAAATCTAAAGAAGATGAAAATAAGCAAATTGATGCTTCAAAGACTGAACCAAAGAAAAAAGGTGTTTTAATTTTAAAAAGATATGATAAATACGGACAAACTGGACCTGTTCTTGAATCATCTGATAATTCATACCCTTATCAACCATTAACTTCAAAACCTTTAACAACTGAAGAAATTAGAAATGTTATAAGAGATGAATTTGAAAAACAAGAAGCTGCAAAATTAGCAGAACAATATAAAGATGAGAAAAATGCTCAATTAATTGCAGAAGCCATTGTTAAAGCTTCAAATAATAGAAATTCAGTTAAAGAAAACAAACCTCAAGAAACTTGTGCTTGTTCACATAAAGAATTAGAACAAGAAAAAGTTATTTATCCTACTCCAATCGTCTTCGCTATGCCAGCAAGTGCAAAAGAAGAAATTGGTGTTAAAGAAGTCAAAGAAACTAAAAAAACGGTAAATGCACCAGTTAATGAAAAGCCAAAATTAACTGAGGAAAGAATTAAAGAAATTATTTCTGAAGAAATTACAAAGGCTCTTAAAGATTTTGTAATGACAAAAGAAACAATTATTCAAAAGCCTGTTGAGATAAAAGTTCCTGAAAATTCTCAAGCAAAAGTTGAAACAGATACTTCTAATAATTTAATTACTGAAGAAAAAGAGGAAGTAAAAGAAGAAGCTAACAAGGCTTACGAAGACAACTCTCTTCAAGAAAATGAAGTGAACAGTCAAGAAGAAAAACAAACTGTTGTAAATGAAGCAGTTGAAGAAATACCAGAAGTTAAGACTGATGTTGTAGAAGAAAAAGTAGTTGATGTTCCTCCAGTTGTTGAAGAAAATAGTGAAAAAAATGAAGTTAAACAAGAAGTTATTGATGAAACTGTGCACGAGGAAGAACCAGTAACTCAAGAGGAAACTCAAGAATCAGAAGCAGCTGAAAATAAACCTACTGAAGATATAAAAGACGCTACTGCTGAAGATACAAAAGAAGAAATTCCTTCAGACATTCCACTCACTGCTAATGGTACTCTTAAAATTATTCGTATACCATTCACAGTTAGAATGGAAAGTGCTGATGAAACTATGAGAAGTAATTACAATGAATTAAAATCATTACTAAAATCTTATGGTTTAAACAATAGAGTTTCAAATAGTGGCGATACATTTAGATTACATCGCGTAACTTATTGTAAAATTACAATTGCTGGAAAATCATTAAAGCTTTATCTCGCTTTAAATCCAGCTGATTATGTTGATACAACATATCCAATTAAAGATGCTTCAAGCAAATCAATCTATAAAGAGACTCCATTAGTCTTTAAAGTTAAGAGTGGCTTATCATTAAGAAGAGCTGAAGAATTAATCCGAGATTGTATGGATAAGCACGGTCTTGAACAAGTAAAACAAATGGAAAATAGAGATTGGGCAACTGATCTAAATAGTGTTGAATTTATCGATGATGATTTCGATGATGCAGATGATGAAGAATAGGGGGGTTAGTATTATGACAAAAAGAAAAATTACTAAAGGCGTATTACTTTCGTTACTATTTGGTGTGTTTGGTGTTTTATTTTTCCTTGCTGCTTTTGTAACAAGCCCATATCCAGCAAGCGGTCTAGCACCATTAATATTTAATGTTCCACCAGTAAATTTAACAGATTTATTTAGTTCTAATTTTGGCCAAGTTTTCAGTAATGCAGTTACACAAACATGGTGGCCAGCTATTCAAAATTGGGGTAAAGAATGGGTTAATTGGCTAACATATATGTTTGGTGGAGCAAATGGCTCTTGGTATGCATCACCAAATTGGACTAATAACATTATTTTCTATGTATTTGTATTAGTTATAGCTGTTTATATTTTATTAGCTCTTTATTATCTTATTTGGGGATTATTTGTTTATAAGAAAAAGAAATCATCCGTCTTAAATATTATTTGGACAGCTATTCCAGTATTCTGCATTTCATTCTTATTAGTCGGATTACATGGTGCAATCTATGGCGCAGATTCATATTTAGCTAGTGGTGCAGGAAATGCTGCTACTGGCCCAATTTATACATATTTTGCACAAATAATGAATATTACCCAAAATGATGCTTTAACAATGAACACAAAACTTAAAGCATGGGGTTTATTAATTTCATTTGTTATCTTTGGCATTTTCTTCATTGCACTATTATGGCAAGGAATTAAGAATGTCATGATTGGCACTCCAAGATATTTATCAGCTCATAAATACGATTATATTGAAAAAGCTGAAAAGAAGAGAAGAAAAGAATTTTATAAAAATCATGGCTATGAAAATATAGCTAATCAATCAACTGATAAAGCTTCTAAAAAAGCACGTAAAAACAAAAAAGGCGATGATTACGAAAGCAATAATCCTTACGTTCAACAACAACAAGCAGCTATGGGGTATACTGGTCAACAAAATGGTCAATATATGAATCCATATCCATATGGCTATGGTGCAACTGGTTATGGTCAAGTTAACACAATTCCTGCTAGTGGAAATACTGTTCATACTGGAAATAATGCTCCATTAATCGTTCAATATATTTCAAACGGACATGAAACTAATGATTTAAAAGCAAATAAGATTGATGATAATACAACATCAATTTATGGAACATCCAGAGTTCAAAGACCACAACCTGCTTTTCAACAAGAAAAAGGCTTAACAAAAGACGACATTAAGAGTGCTGTCTATGATATTTTAAAAGAAAATAATTTAATCACTAACGAACAAGCTGAAGCTGCTGCAGCAAAGGTAGAAACTGTTCAACCTACTCATGAATATTCTTTAGAAGATGAATATGATGTTTTAACTCTTGATGATTTAAAAACATTAATTAAAGATAGTGTTAAAGAATTGGTTCCACAAGAATCAAACACAGAAAATAAAAATGTTGAAGCTAAACCTTCTGAATTTGTAGCTAATCGCTTGGATGAAAGCTTAACCTCTAACAACGATTGTGTGTGTAATTGTAACTGTAATTGTAATTGTGGGTGCAACTGCCATGATAATTGCCAATGCGGATGTAGTTGTGGATGCGATTGCGGTTCTAATTGCAATTGTTGTGAAAGTAAATCTTCATGCGTAGCTCAACAAGCCGCAGAAAGAATTGTTCCACCTGTAGTAGTTGCTATTCCTGCTAAAATTGAAGAAATTGAAGAAGATACAACTCCAAATCAAGAGGTTCAAGAATCAGTAGGTAACGATGATGCAATTGATGAAGATGCATTAAGATCATTGATTTCTTCACAATTAGCTGAAGCTTTAAAGACTGTTCAAGTGGAAGAAAAACAAACTGTTCAAGAAGTTCCAGTCTATGTTAAGGAAGTACCAGTTGTACAACCACAACAAATCATTAAAGAAATCGTTAAGGAAGTACCTACCGTTAAAGAAATAGTTAAAGAAGTCCATGTTCCGGTTGAAAAGACTGTCGAAGTAATTAAAGAAGTTCCTGTTGTTCAAGAAGTTGTACAACCAAAAGTTCCTTTAATTAAGCAACCTGATGTAAGAGGAAAAGAAAAGGAACTTGAAAAAGTTGAAGCTGTTAAATTAAACTTTCAAGAAAAACTTTTAACTAGCGGTTCTGATATCGTTCTAGCTTATAATTCATTAAAAAATTTATTAATGAGCTATGGACTTAAAGATAGACTTTCAAATAGTGGCGACACATTTAGATTACATAAGAATACTTATTGTAAAATTACAATGGGTGGTTCACATTTAAAAATTTATTTAGCTCTTGATCCTAAGAATTATTTAAATACAGCTATTCCAGTTGGAGACGCTTCATTTAAAGAATTATATAGAGATATTCCATTAGTATTTAGAGTTAAAAGTGATACTTCTTTACAACGTGCTAGAGAACTTATTAAAGATTGTATGAATACAAAAGGCCTCACACAAGTTAGTGAAGAAGGAAATATTGATTACGCTAGCCAATTAAAAAATAAATAGTTAGCAGATAATTATATTATTTATTATTCGAAAAGTTCCTTTTATAGGGACTTTTCGTGCTTATTATTGAGGAAAATTATGGGTTACGAAGATATTGCTGGTGGTTCGATTGAAGTAATTTGCGGACCAATGTTTGCTGGCAAGAGCGAGGAATTGTTAAGAAGAATTAATCGAATGGTTTATGCTAAAAAGAATTTTTTAGTTTTTAAGCCATCTATTGATAATAGATATAGTGAGACTGAAGTTGTGTCACATAATAAAAAAGCTTATAAAGCTATTTCATTAAGCGAATCAAAAGATATTATGAAATATTTATCTAAAGATTTAGATGCTATTTGCATTGATGAAGTACAATTTTTTGATTTAGATATTATTAAAGTTATTGAAACGTTTGCTAATAATGGCATTAGAGTTATTTGTGCTGGGTTAGATTTGGATTTTAAGGGTGATCCTTTTCCGGTTACTGCAAATTTGTTAGCGAGAGCTGAGTATGTTACAAAATTAACGGCTATTTGCTGCGTATGTGGCAAAGAAGCAACAAGAACACAACGATTGATTAATGGCGAGCCAGCTAAAGAAACAGATCCTATTGTTTTAGTTGGAGCAAGTGAGAGCTATGAAGCTCGTTGTCGCCATCACCATGTTGTCAAAAGATAATTAATTTGATATATTAAATAATAGTTATGTCGCCGAGTTTTATAGATACCCTTGCTGATGTGCCCGATTACCATACTGTATATGGGATGCCAGACTGGGTTTGTTGGATTATTATTGCAATTTTATTGCTTGTAAGTGCTGTATTTAGCGCTAGTGAAAATGCTTTCAGCAATTGTAACAAATATCATTTTAAAGTTCTTGCTGATGAAGGAAAACTAACCGCAAAGATTGTTGTCAAACTTATTGACAAATTTGATAACACTCTTGTTACAATTTTAGTAGGAAATAACGTTGTTCAAACACTTACTTCTTTTTTAAGTGCAATGTTATTTTATAATATAACTAAATTATATGGTTTTGCTGATGGTGTAGAAGCTATTTTATCTACTGTCGTCATGGGATTTTTAGTATACATTGTAAGTGATACTGTTCCTAAAATTATTTCGAAAGAAATACCAAATAGACTTTGTTATGTTCTAGCTTACCCTATTTATTTTGTTTATGTTTTATTAACACCAATTAAAATTATTTTCCAAGGAATATTAATTTTAGTACATAAGATTTTCAAAATTAAGGATGAAAACATTTTAACGAAAGAAGATTTTATTTTAAGTGCTGATGTCGCTGTCGATAGTGACGATTCAGATGAAGATGAAGAAAAGGAAGAAGAACTTTTTGAGCCAAACGAAATGAAAATTCTTAATCGTGCTTTTTATTTTGATTCTATTTATGTAAATGAAGTTCTTACTCCTAGAGAAAAAATTTATGCATTAGACATTAATAATTTAACTGCTGATAAATTAAATGAAGCTATTTTAAATACTACATATTCCAGAATTCCAATTTATGATAAAACTATCGATAACATCGTCGGAATTTTAAACGTAAAAAATTATTTTAAAGAATATTGCGAAGATAAACATGTTGATATTAGAAGTGTTTTAACTAAGCCTTTAATTGTAAGAAAAGATGCTAAAGTTGATGAAATTTTTAAAGCTTTTAATAAAGAAAAGAAACATATCGCTATAGTAAGAGATGATGAAAAAGTAATTGGTATGATTACTATGGAAGACATTTTAGAGGAACTCGTTGGTGAAATAAATGAAAAAAGAACTAACGCATTAAATGAGGTGAGTCGCCATGAGTAGCCAGGAATTAATGATCATAGTTTATTCATTGTTGCTTTTTGTTTTATTAATATTAAGTATGTTTTTTTCGAGTAGTGATATGGTTTATGGAAGTGTAAATTTTGCAAGACTTGAAAGAATTTATGAAGCGAATCCAAATAAAAAGAGCTTAAAAAGGGGCTTTAAGTTAGCTAAAAATTACGACAATACAATTTCAACAATTCTTTTATTGAATGATACTGTTAACGCTGGACTTGATACAATTTCAACGTTATTAGGTGTTAATATTGCACTTGTAGTTTTTGCAGGAGATCCAAATGTTAGTACTATTAGTGAAACATTTGGTCTTGTTGCTTCTTTAATTTGTTTAATGTTCAAAATTACTTTTGGTGAGATTATAGCTAAATCAATTGGAAAAATTTATAATCTTAAGTTATCTGTTTTATTTAGTAATATTATTAATGCATTTACATATATTTGTTATCCGATAACTATTTTTGTTACTTCGTTTGGGAAAATCGTATCTTATCCAGTTACTAAAAATGTTAAAGAAGTAAAAATTAGTGATGATGAACTTCATGAAATGGTAGATGAAATTGAAGAAAGTGGACAAGTTAATGAGTCTAAAGCTGAAATTTTACATGGCACTATCGATTATGCTTCAACAGAAGCTTATGAAATAATGACTCCTAGAGTTGATGTTTACGCAATCGAAGTAAATGATGATTTAGAAGAAGTATTAAAAGACGAAAGAACTTATATTTATTCTAGAATACCAGTCTACGAAGATTCGATAGATAATATATTAGGATATGTATTAACGAAAACATTAGTCAGGCTAAAACTTGAAAACAAAGATTTAAATAATAATTTCACAATTAGAGATATAATGCTTAAGCATTTAACATTCCCTAGATCAATGGAAATTAATGATATTCTTATTAAGTTTAAAGAAAAACATCAACATTTTGCTGTTATTTTAGATGAATATGGCGGCACAGAAGGTGTACTTACAATGGAAGATATCCTTGAAGAAATTGTTGGAGAAATATGGGATGAAAGCGATGATCCTGAAGAGCCATTTGTAAAGACAAGAAACGGAACGTACATAGTTGATGGGAAAATGAATCTTGAAGATTTTTGTGATTTATTTGATTTAGATTACGAAGATATTGATACTGAATATGTTACTATTGGTGGGTTTTGTATTGAACTTCTAGACGATAATTTTGCAAAATTAAATGATGTTATAATTTATAAAAATCTCGAAATGAGAGTCATTGCTATCGATGAAAAGCAGACTATTGAAAAATTAAAAATTAAGATTCTTAAAAATGAAGAAGAAGAAAAATTCTTTCATAGAAGATTAAATGAAAAAAATGATGAAGAAAATTAATTCTTCATCATTTTTTCTTTATACAATTTATAAATTTCATTTGCGGCATCAGCTATTGTTGTATCATTATCGTTTTTTATAACAAAATTAACCTTAGATTTAGAGTCTTGAAAATATAAATCATCCTTTTCTATTCTATTTTTAATATCTATCGGATTATCATGACGTAAAATCATTCTTTCTTCTCTTGTTTTTAATGGAGCATCTATATAAAAAGATATGAACGATTTTGTATTTGAATTTAAGAATGCATCTAATCCTTTAGGCTCTAAAATAAGAACTTTATTGTTATCTATTTCTTCAAACGTAGTGCCGTAATAGTTAGAATTATAATTTACATATTCGATAAATTCATGATTATGAATTTTACGGTTAAATTCATCTAAGGAAATAAAGTGATAATCAACGTTATTTATTTCACCAATTCTAGGAGATCTAGTTGTAGTTGTTATAAACTTTTTAAATGCATAATTAGATATTAAATACTTGGCAATCTCTGTTTTGCCGCTCGCGCTTGGGCCTATTAAAATAATCATGCGCTTATTCTATCATATTTAAACTTTAAAATTGAATTAATTAAAGAAATAAATAAGATCTTATAATAATTTCTGATATTTTTTAACGAATAGCATCTTAACAAATGACGCTAATAAGATATAGCATGGCAATAAAATTAGTAGGAACAAAAAGAAGTAATATGGTAAAGCTGTAAAATCAAAGAGTTTAGCTATTGGAGTATAAAGAATTATAACGGATGCAATTGATGTAACTAAAAATGAAAATACAATAATTAAATTAGGCTTAGATTTAAATATTGATTTTTGCGTTCTTAAAACTAGTATAATCATAGCTTGAGTAAAAAGCGATTCAATAAACCGTGCTGTTTGGAATGCAGTACTAAAAACATTTTTATCAAGCAATTCATTATATGAAGAGCCAACAAATGCCGGAATGATTAAATAAAATAATGTAATAAATGTAACAATATCAAATAAAGAACTTATTGGCCCGAAAAAGAACGTAAATTGTTTTATACTTTTCGAATCAAATGTAGTAGGTTTTTCTAATAATTCACTATCGACATTATCAAATGGTAAAGTAGAACATGTTAAATCATATATTAAGTTTAAGATTAAAATATGAATAGAAAGCATTGGCAAGAATGGTAGAAAAAGTGCA
>CAUWDL010000007.1:0-21910 GCA_963557285.1 uncultured Bacilli bacterium
AGAAGCAAAGTTCTATAGCGATAAAGTTGAATGCGGAAATAATTTTGAAACAAAAATTAAAAATTTATATGTTGGCGGAGATGGAGCTGGTATTACAAGAGGTTTAGCTCAAGCAGGAGCTAATGGAGTCTTTGTCGCTAGAGACATCTTAGCGAAAGAAGGCTTAAAGAATGACTAGTTTGCTAACTACATTAACTGGATTTGAAACTATATTTTCACCATTTGATGCAAATGGTTTAACTGATTTTTTATTCGCTCTTTTTGCTTTAATTGCTTTAAATTTATTTGTTGATTATTTTGTTAAAAGAAAATTTGTTATCTATACTTTAGCGTGTTCATCAGGTCTTTATTTACTTGCTGACATTCTAAAAATGTCTTCTTTCCAATATGTTATGTTAGCTATTGTTAGTGTTTTAGCAGTAGTTGCAATATTTGTTAACTTAGCTGAAACAAGATATTTATTTGCTAATAAATTTTCAC
This sequence comes from uncultured Bacilli bacterium, assembly GCA_963557285.1. Lineage (GTDB taxonomy): Bacteria > Bacillota_I > Bacilli_A > RFN20 > CAG-826 > Onthovivens. The sequence goes on from CAUWDL010000007.1 coordinate 481, forward strand.
AAAGAACTAATGACAAAGGCTTAAATAAAAAACCTGCGAATGTAGATCATTTATATTCACATGAAGATTTATATAAAACAATAAATGAAACAACTTTATATTTAAGTAAGCATAAAATCGGTGCAATTATGACTTTTGAGAGAAAGGATAATTTAACTGATATTTCAAAGAATGGTACAGTTTTATATGCACCAGTAAATTATGAGTTGCTTATTACAATATTTTATCCTGGAACAAGATTGCATGATGGAGCAGTTGTTATTAGAGGGAATACAATTTTAGCTGCGAGTGTTTATTATACACCTACAACTAAACCTTTAATTGGAAAATATGGTTCACGTCATAGAGCTGCTATTGGTATTAGCGATATTTGTGATGCGGTTACTGTTGTAGTTAGTGAAGAAACTGGTAGAATTTCAATTGCCTATAATGGTGAACTTGAAAGTTATGCACCAGAAAATTTCTATAAAGCATTTGTTAACATTATGAGTGAAACGGATGTATTAAGTGCGGATTCTTCAACTGGAGGAAAATCAATTGAAGAACAATGATTTTAAATATATAAACTTTTATGATTACGTAATAAAAGTACTATCTATTTGTAAAATCGGAAAATTATTTTCTACTGATCCTTACGCTTTAGAAAATTACGATGAATTAGAAAAGCTTTCCATGAAGATGCTTGGTAATTTCGATGAACTTACATTTGATAAACCAAATATTTTCTTAAGAAATATATATCCAACACCTAGTGTTTCTTGTCGTTGTGTTATAACCAATGAAAATGATGAAATTTTATTCGTCCAAGAAAAAAGTGACAACAAATATACTTTTCCTGGCGGATGGTGTGATTTATATAACTCACCTAAAGAATCAATAGAAAAAGAAATCTTTGAAGAAGCTGGTTTAGAAATCAAAGATTTACAATTTATTGGAATTATAAATGAAACGCCTTATAAAAAAATAAGCAAGAGAAACCAAGAAATTACAAACAGCACACCTGAATACGCTTTAATATTTAAAGCAAAGTTTGTAAAATTAATTAAAGAGCCTTGTCATGAAATACTTAATAGAGGATTCTTTAAAAAAGATAATTTGCCAGAATTATCTAAAAAACTTCAAGATGAAGATTATAAGCGCATAATCGATGCGGCTTTTAGTAATAAGATGTTATTAGACTAGGAGGAATTAATATGTCTACACACATTAAAGATGATGCAGTTTTTGCAAAAACAGTTTTAATGCCTGGTGATCCAGTTCGTGCTAAATGGATTGCTGATAATTTTTTAGTTGATGCTAAAGAAGTCACTAACGTTAGAGGTATTTTAGGCTTTACAGGAAAAACTAAAGCAGGAAAAGAAATTAGCGTTATGGCTAGCGGAATGGGTGTTCCATCAATTGGTATTTATTCATATGAATTATTTACTTTTTATGGAGTAGAAAATATTGTACGTATTGGTACATGTGGCGCATATCAAAAAGAATGTCATGTTGGTGATGTTATTGTTGCTACAAGTGCTTTCTCAAATTCAAACTATGGAGCACATTATGAAGCTAAAGGAATTCACCTAGCTCCATGCAGTGATTTCGGATTAATGTATAAAGCATACAATAATGCTAAAGAATTAAATATCCCTGTCCATGTTGGTCCTATTTTCTCAAGTGATATTTTCTATGATCCAGATAAAGATTTTTACAAAACACCTCAAGAATTAGGCTTATTAGGTGTTGAAATGGAAAGCTATGGGTTATTTATTAACGCTGCTAGATGTAAGAAAAAAGCACTCTGCTTATTAACTGTAAGCGATTCTTTTGTTAACAAGGATGAAAAAGATATGACTCAAGAAGAAAGAAGTTCATCATTAAAGAGAATGGTTGAACTTGCTTTATCTTTAGCATAATGTAAAATAGTAAGTAAATGTTTTCTTTTATTAGCGTATTAACAGAAAGTTTTTTAGATAAAGAGAATAACCCACAAGGGTTTATGCTCTTTATCATTTGTATTGTCTTAATTGCGATATTAGCAATTATTCTTTTAACGCTACCTTTTATTAAAAGGCACTATGCATTTAAAAACTTTCAAAAAATATATTATAAAAAGATACGTCAAATCGCTGATGTAAATGATTATTATTTAATTAATAATCTTGTTATTAAAAATAATAATCAATTAGTTTGCAGAATTGACCACGTACTTTTTGGTGACAAATATATCTATGTTATCAAAGATAGATATTATCGCGGTGCTATTAGCGGTAATAAAGATGATAATACTTGGATTTTTTATGCGAATGACGGTAAGAAATTTGAAATGGAAAATCCAATGCAAATCAATGAAACTAGACTTGAAAAATTATCTTTGATTACACAAATTGATCCTAGTTTCTTTATCTCTATTGTTTTAATTAATGATAACTGTGTTATTAAAAATGCAGGTGAATTAAATAAAGATGATAGCTTTATTGTTCCTAAGAAGAGCCTTAAGAAAGTTATTAAAACAATCGAAAAGCGTAACGTTAAAAATATGGATCAAAAGCAACTTGAATTCGCAGTTCAAGATATTTCTCGACTCTATGGTAAAAATAGCAACAAGAATTTAGACGATACTGGCGAATTTTAACCAAAGGAGTGAGAATGAAAGAATTTAAAAAAATATATAAAAGATTTTTACGTGATTCATCAACTAATCTCCTATTCAGTTCTACGTTAACTGTAGGAGTCTTTTTAATTTATTTAATCGGTGTTTTATTTTTTGTTAATGGTGGCGGATCAGCTATCATGAACAATATATTTGGCTTAATTATTGTTATAGCTTTTGGAGCAATGATTATTGGATTATTATCACCATTTATTTATAGTTTTTTTGCATGTAACGGTGTTTTAAACACAAATAAAAGAAACGATGTAAAATATACGTCATTTTTAAAAACTTACATGATAGGAACAAGAGCTCCATTTAATGGACAACTACGTATTTGGAATACTTTATTAATTAGTTTTTTAATTTATTTTATTTTAAATACATTTGCTTATGTTATTTTAGTAGCGGTTGCTCAAAATGAAGGTTCACCATTCAAAGCTTATTTTGATGAATTAAACGCGATAGATATTTTAAGTCCTAATTATTATGGTGAAGTTGGAATAATTAATGCTAAATACGATTCATTAATTAGAAGTTCATTATTAATTACGCAATTTATCTCTTTATTTATTTCAACTTATTATTTTATTCATACTATCGCTAAGAATACTATTAGATTTTTCTTAGCTCCAGCATTACTTAATGCTCCAAATAGACTTGTAACATATGTTTATAAGCAAACTATGAGAAAATACAAATCTGACTATAGAAAGAAGTATTATGGCGCTTTATGGCCTTTAACTCTTCTATTTGTTGTTTCTTTTTCATTAACATTCTTCTTATTAGGATATTTAATGCCTGTAAGCATGAATCAAGCTTTATTAGGCTTAACATCGATCCTTGTTTCTTTAATTGTTTTATTACCATTTTTACCAGTATTGTTTAACTTTCATGAGACGATTTGGCCTAAATATTCAATTTATTTCTTAGATTATTTCTTAACAAGCGCATCTAATGAAATTCACGCTATGAAAGAAAATCTTGAATCTAATAGAAATGTTAATTTATCTGGACTAGATAACGCTGAAAGAAATTTAAATAAAATTAAAGAATCATTTGATAAACAAAAAGATTCAATGATGAATAATATCGATAAAGAAAATAATGAATCTAAAAAAGATGATAATGATTCATCAAAAAACGACAAGAAAGAATAAAAAACTACCTTACTTGATGTAAGGTAGTTTTTATTTAAACTGTTATATAAAATAAAAACCTCGATTACTCGAGGATTTATGTGGTTTGGAGCAAGTGACGGGAATCGAACCCGCATAACCACCTTGGCAAGGTGGTGTTCTACCACTGAACTACACCTGCGTTGCTTGATTATTATATTATAAAGAACTCATACATTTCAATATTATAATTTAGAAATCCAATGAAAATTGTTAACTGATATACTAAATAATAAAATATTTTTTAAAAATGTGTAATAAATTATACTTTTTGCTAAAATAAGATATAACGATATTAATAAATTGGATGTGCTAATAATTGTACATATTAGGAAATAAACTGTTAAAGCACTTAATAATAAAAAAATAATTATTAAAATATAATAGGAGGAAGTGCTCGCATGATTGATTTTAATGATTATAGAATGAAAAATTCAATTAAATATACTAAAAATCTTTATGTTCCTAAAAGATATTTAGCCTGTTTGATAATGCGTTATAAAGGTGAAAAAGTTTCTACTGCATTTAAACGTTATTTAGATATTTTTAAAACAAATAATTCATATAGGAAAGAATTTGATTTGTTCTTAAAAGACAATTTTGAAATTTTTGATAAAAGAATCGGTACTATTACAAATTCAAATTATAAAGAATTAGAATTATCTTGTGACTTTCCTTTTCAAAAATCTATTTTAAATGGATTACAAATTGCACAAGACATTATTGGTGGATTTGATATAGCTAATATTACTGATGATGTTATAAGAAAAATTAATAATATTAAATTAGAACAAATACATTTTATATCATCTTCTAAAAAAATAATTAATTGTGGAATAGATCAACAAATTTTTGATTTTGTTATTACTCGCGAATGCTTGCTTAATAAGTATTGCATGAAGAGTGAAGAAATAGCAGAACAATTCTATAATCTTTTGATTTATAGTGAACTTTATAAAACTTTAATTACAAATATTCCTTCTAAGAACAATGCTGATTGTCTTAAAGTCGTAAGAAATCTAGCTCTTAATTCGTATGAACCAACTTTTCAATTTTGCAGTTTTGAACAAATTGCAAATATGAGTATATCAGATTTATTCTTTATTGTTGGATTTAATATCGATACATTAATGAATATATTAAACTACTTTTCTGAAGATAAGGATGAAGTCATTTTAAAAGTTATGAAAGATTATATTGAAAAAATAGGCAAAAATGACTTTATTATTCTTACAAGAAGAGAAAATGAGACGCTTGAAAAGATTGGCGAAGATTTTAACTTAACAAGAGAAAGAATAAGACAATTAGAAGCACGACAAATTAACTCATTTAATGATTTTTATTTTAAAAAATTATGTTCTAATAATAAAAATTTGATTTTTGTTTTTCCTAGAGTATCAAATGTGTTTTCTTTAGATTCTTTAAAAGAACAACTTGGTCCAATGTATAATTGCTTTAGAAATCTAATTAAATCAATAAAATTATTAAATGATGCAAAATATTATGATGATATTGATTCTATTGTGGAAACAACAAAAATATATGACTATTTTAAAAGTGTTATTGATGAAAATTTTGGAAAATACTTCAAAAAAGAGTGCTTAGCTGAGAAGATAAATTTTGTATATAATACTCTTTGTATTTATGGTTTTGATAAAAAAATAATTGAATTATGCATACGAAACAATTACAAATTAAAAGGAAATTTATTTATTAAAAACAATTTTTGTTTAACAAAGTCTTTTGAGGTGGATATTATTTTAGAAAAATATTTCGATGATGGTTTTCATTTTTCAGACGTTCATGACATTGTGATGATGAATCAATATGCATTGAATGAGTTTAGAGAGCAGATATTTGATATTGATGAAAGTGACCCATCAAACGTACATCTTATTCACGCTGTCTTAGAAAGAAGTTCATCAAGGCTGATTGATCGCGGTACTTATATTCACGTAAAAAAAGCACCTAGCATCTCGATGGAATTATTAGATAAAATTATATTTTATTTAAATGAAAAGAATAGGCCATTAGCGTATTCTGATATTTTTGAAACATTTAAAAAAGAATTATCTACAAATGGAATTAATAATAAATATGCACTTCAAGGTGCAATGTCTCCATTTAAAGAAGAGCTATTTAAGTCGAAAAGAGATTATATTTTACCGATTAAAATAGAATGTACGTTACGAGAATCTATTAATAGTTGGATTTTATCTCGAACTGGTTTATTTACGTATAGCGATTTTAAAAAAGAATTTAAAGGGGTTGCTCAAAGTGTTTTCATGTCTGCAATTTATGAAGTTGGTGGGGTAGCTTATTATTGGATGCGTGGTTATGTAGTTGTTAAAAACTTTGATATTTCAGATGAAGATATATTTCGATTAAAGCAATTAATTGATAAAGCAATTGATAAGTCTAGCGTTGGATATTGTTCGGCAGATGAAATTTATAATTTAGTTTATAGCGGAATGAATTATTTGCTAAACAAATGCAAAATTAAATACTCATATGATTTGTTTAGCATTTTGCAAATTATATTTATTAATGTATTTAAATTCAAACGTCCTTTGATTGGAACTTTTAATGTGATTTTTGAATCTCAAAGTGAAGCAATTGAAAATTATCTATTAGATAAAAATGTTGTTAGTCTTTATGAAATGAGAAAATATATTCATAGCAAAGTTCCTAAAAATGAAAATGAATTTTTTACTATTTTTGAAATAATAAAAAATAAGTGGAATGAATTTGTCGCAGTTGATTGTAATACAATAATAAGAAAAGAAAATGTCGTTCTAACTCAAAAGGAATTAATTAAATTAGAATCTATTATTGATTCTATTCTAGAAGAAAAAGAAATACTAAATATACAACAAGATATTATTGATAAAAATTATTTTCAAGAAATAGCTGGCATGCATGCAAATAAATATTTAATCTTCGGATTAACAAATTCTTTTTTACATAACAAATATGATTTTTTTGAAGAGGCTAATATATATCGAGCAGGAAATTTCACTATTAAAAAAAGAAATAATATACAATAATTAATTATTAAAAGTTTTATTTTAGAGAAAGAATACTTTATTTATTAAAAGAATTAGTTTATTGATTTATTATTTCACAAAAGGATTTTTTATATCTATAAATATATAGATATAAACGCTGTTAAGTGATAAACTTTAAAACGTGAAAGCATCCAATGTAAACTCATATATTAATCTAAATTCATCTGAAATTAGATATAAAAAAACCTCGATTACTCGAGGATATATGTGGTATGGAGCAAGTGACGGGAATCGAACCCGCATAACCACCTTGGCAAGGTGGTGTTCTACCACTGAACTACACCTGCGTTGCTTGATTATTATATGATACAATATTAATTTGTGTCAACACAATTTTGAAAAAAGAGGGAAATTTATGGAAACGAGATTAGAACTTGCGAATTTGATTTTTCCAGAGATCAAAGAGACATTAGAAGACTTAGAGAAAAGATATCCTGAACGTGAATTAAAAGAAGGAATGAAAGTAACACGTTTTGCTCCATCTCCAACTGGATTTTTACATACTGGAAGTTTATTTACATCTTTAGTCGCTTCTAAAATTGCCAAAGATACAAATGGTATTTTTTATACAAGACTTGAAGATACTGATACTAAGCGTGAAATTGAAGGTAGTGATAAATTATTATTAAGACAGTTAAAAGAATTTGATATTGTTCCAAATGAAGGATATTTTGGTGACCACGAAGAAGGAAACTATGGACCTTATGTTCAATCAAAAAGAAAAACAATTTATGAAACTGTTATTAAAGAACTTTTGATTAGAGGAGATGCTTATCCTTGCTTTTTAAATGAAGAAGAATTAAACGCTTTAAGAGAAGAACAAACTAAAAATAAAGAAATTACAGGTGTATATGGGAAATATGCTATCTATCGTGATTTAGAACCTCAAAAAGCTATAGAAATGATTAAAGCTGGCAAACCATTTGTTATCAGATTTAAATCACGTGGAAATCATTTAAACAAAATTAAAGTTCACGACGAAATTCGTGGTGATTTATTGTTAACTGAAAATGATCAAGATGTAGTTATTTTTAAAGGTGATGGCTTACCAACATATCATTTTGCACATATTGTTGATGATCACTTTATGCATACAAATTTAGTTACAAGAGGAGAAGAGTGGTTACCATCATTACCTATTCATATTGAAATGTTTAAAGTGTTAGGTTTCAAAGCACCTAAGTATGCACATTTACCAGTTATTATGAAATTAGACAATGGTAATAAACGTAAATTAAGCAAACGTAAAGATCCAGAAGCTAGTGTTGATTTCTTCTTAAAAGAAGGCTATGAACCTAAAGCGTTGCTTGTATATTTAATGACTATTGCTAACTCAAATTATGAAGATTTCATTGTTCAAACAAAAGATTATGATTTATCTCATTTTAAATTCTCATTAAAGAAAATGTCTTTAGATGGAGCTTTATTTGATAATGATAAACTTAATTTCTATTCTAAAGAAATTTTAGGAAAAATGACAAAAGAAGAAATTGGTAGTAAGTCCTATGAGTGGGCTAAAAAGTATTCTCCTGAATTAAAAGAATTCATCGAAAAAGACTATAATAAATATTTAGAAATTTTAAACATCGAAAGAGAAAAGAAGAATCCTCGTAAGGATTATGCTAAGTATAGCGACATTTATCCTATTATTTCTTTCTTTGATAACAATATTTTTGATAATTTAATTAAAGATTCGATTAAAGAATTTAATTCAAATATTGATATTAATGTTATTAAAGGCTTCTTAAACGCTTATAAGGGTGATTACGCTTTAAATAGTGATGAAAATACATGGTTTAGTAATGTTAAAGCGGTTTCTAGTGAATTTGGCTTCTGCGGAGATAATAAACTATATAAGCAAGATCCTAGCAAGTGGAACGGTAACGTTAATGATGCTTGTGAGATATTACGTATTGCTTTAGTTGGTAGAAAGGTTACACCTAATTTATTTTCTATTATGAAAATATTAGGAAACGAAGAAATTACTAGACGTATTGAATTAGTATTATCTTTATTAAAGTAGTTTATTAATATGCATGTTGCAATTGCAACATGCATATTAATTTATTTGATGAATATACGACTACAGCTTAAAAATAAATATTTAATTATTTTGTATTATTTGATAAAATACATACACTGCTCTGTTGGAGAAGCGGCTTAACTCAACGCCCTCTCAAGGCGTCATTCACGGGTTCGAATCCCGTACAGAGTACCATTGTGGAATAAATAAGTTGATACTAAAAGTATCAACTTTTTGTATGATTGAAGCGAGAACAACAACAAATAGTCCTTGGCTCGGCAGAACTTATAGTTTAATTCTAATAAAGGATCCTTACATTATAGATAGTGCGTCAACGTTAGAATATTTAAAATGATATTCATATTTATAGATAATTTAGGTTTGACACACACATGTTAAAATTGTAAGTATCACATAGTGTTTATACTAAAAAATAGAGGACAAGCGTTCTTCGAAAAAAAGAGTAGATATTGAAAAAATATCGAGAAAATTATGCAAATTTAAAAATGTTAATATTGTTGAAGTAGAAATTTATCTAGGTCATGTTCTCATGATTGCGGAAATACACCCGAAAATGTCTGTTCCGTGTTTTGTAGACTTTTTGAAAAGCAAATCAAGTCTGATAATATAACAAAAGCGAGCATTTATGAAATTAAAATCAAATATAGAAGTAGATAATTTTGTTATTATGGAATTTATGTCGACACTGCCAGCAACAAACATCATTAGAATTAAAGAATAAATCAAAAATCAGTTGAAAGAAGATGTGGCACAAATGTAATTAGCAATTGAATATCTGATGACTTATTGAACGGGTAGATAATTATAATATATGCTAAAAACAAAAGTGAGTTTGATGTATTATATTTTTTAAGCGTTAGGGTGGCGTGGAATTAGAATATTTAAGTGCTTGAAAATGTAAAAACTAAAAACTAAATTAGCTGGTAGTTTTTAATAGATGTATTGACTGAAAATATATGATTTTCGCTGCATTTTATTGTTGATATAGAAAATCTTAGCAGAAACATATCTAGCAATAATATTTAAATTTTTATATCGCTTAATTAACATACAAATATATAAAAAAATACGTTTTTTAAATAAATTTTTACATGACGAATGTCATACTCTTTAACAATCTCATTTTTGCGTTATAAAAGATTAAAATACAGATATTCAACCAATAGGTAAAATATCTGTACAACTATGTTGATATTATTGTAAATGAGGTGTATACTATTTTTTGTAATCTAATAAATGACGTCAAAAATAATGATTACAAAAGGAGTTAAAAAATGGGCTATACAAGATTTGGAAAGATAGTTAGAAAAGAAATGATTGATCATGACGAAAACCTATTATCCATTGCTAAGTTGTTGGGCGTTACTACATCTTTTGTTTCTGCTGTTTTAACAGGTGGGAAAAGTGTACCAGATAATTGGGTTAATGAATTGTCTAATCACTATAATCTAAAAGGCTCTAAATTTGATGAGTTTTATGATGCTTATTGTGAAGATAAAAAGAATATCAAAATTAGTGTTGAAAATGTTCCATTATCTCAAAAGAAGCTAGCATTGCAATTTCAAAGGAAGCTCTCTAGTTTAGATGAAGTTGAGGTTCAATCTATCTTAGATATTTTGAATGAGGAGAAGTAATGGATTATGAATCAAAACTATCTTTGAGCAGAATACAAATAAGAAAAATATCTAAATTTGTAAGAAAGATGTTAAAAATTAAAACTGTTAAGTTTCCGGTTTTAAAGGCACTTGAAAGATTAATAGATAAATTTCCTAAAAATCTTTATTATCGAATTTTGCCTGATGATAAATTTGAAGTAAATGTAATGGCTGAATTAGTTCCTGAAGGCAATGAAGTTTATTGTATCAAATTACGAGAAACAGTATATGAGAAGGCGGTTAATGGTGATAGAGCTAGTCTAGGATTTATTTGTCACGAAATGTGTCATTTTATATTAATTCATATATTCGATGCTGGTCCAGTGATGCTTCTTAATAAAAGTGGATTAGTTTACGCAAGAACCTTTAAAGAAAAAGAATTGCTAAGATATAAAAGCATGGAATGGCAAGCTATGGCACTATGTGGAGAAATAATGATACCTTACGAAAAATGCAAAGATTATTCTTTTAAACGAATTGTTAGTAGAACTTGTAGTTCTGATAAACAAACTAGATATTTCTTAAGATGGGTGGCCAAATCGTAATAATAATCAAGCATCTTAATTAAAATAAAAAATACTCAAATCATTGCAGTGATTTGAGTCATTTAGACAGCATGCTATTATGCAGCCTATAACGAGTATACTTATAGCATATCTGTCTTAAAATATCAATCCTTCTACAATATTTATTGTTGGGAAGTGTTAAATAATTAAAAAAGGAGGGCTATTAGTATGCCAATATATAATAATGAAAATTTTGTAAAAATTATGAGACCAATACCTAAAGATTGGCCTAGAGGCATTGAAGGGATACCATATGTTAAAAAAAGTAAAATTGATATTTCTGATATAAATAATGGAAAATGGCTAATTAATTTAAATAATATTTACTCTGGGGATAAGAATGCTTATAGGAAAATAGTTCATTGTTTTAAAGAAAATAATGAGCTAGATCGTTATTATAATAAACCATATATGTTACTAGAAAAAGTTTGTAAATATTATGCAACTTCTACTTTAGACTTTGGAATGCATCCTGGAATGGGAAGAGCACAAAAAATTGATGCAACATTTAAAAACAGGTGGCCTGGAGTATGGCAACAAATGAATGGTCATGAAAGAGTAGCAGTAACGGTAGGATGGTTATTTAAAGATACTTATGATATCTGTTTCACTGGAATAGAAGACGGCACTTTATTAATTATATCGACGTTAGGCGTTTGTAATGCTATGTCTAGAGATATATTTCTTAACGGTTTTAAGGAAATGCGAAGGAGATTTCCGCACTCACAAATCATTTGCGTTGGAAATAAATTACCTGAAATGGATAACGATGTTTGCTTTATAGACTATAAAAACAGTTTTGGCAATTTTGACAAATATTGTTATTATCGGCAACCTGCCTTATTTAATTGGGATGGAAAGGAGAGCAATAAAGATGTCATCTAGAGGTAGCTATGCAGTCAATGGCCATGTAACAACTAACGAATACATGACAACTCATGTTGATTCTACAGGCGGAAAGATATTGAAAGGCTGTTCTACAAGAAGACATTCATTACCTGATTATGCACACACACCTAATTCTGTGTATATTAAGTTAAAAAAAGATGGTAAGACATTACATGAAATGCGCTTTTATGATGAAAAAGGATATCCATTTATAGAAATCGCTTATCATCCTGAGCCACAAATTAATAATGGTGATAGAGATAATTGCATTGTACATTTTCATTTATATGATAACAAGTTAGGACGCAGCACTGCTTATAGAATGGATGAATATGCTGATATAAAAGAGAAATATTCAGAATATTTAAAGGAGTATGATTTATATGATAAATGCTAATTTAAGTCAATTTTTAGATACAGGTTGGTTCAATGAAGCCACTTTATACTACAATGGATTTATTTATTGGTGCGAAGGAAATTGGGATAAAACAAAACAAATGCAGATGCATTTTTTTGTGTATAGATTCCCAGTAAAGATTGTTGATAAAGTTTATTTTGAACGCATCCACACAGATGAATCTTTCGAATACTTATTTGAAGTATGGGGATTTAACGAAGGAGATGTAAAAAATAAATTTTTGAATGCTAAAATTTTTGAAGGAAAATCATTTTGGGAAGTAGAAAATAGTTTAATGTGGCTAGATGAATAGTCTAATGAATAAATGATATTGTTTGTTAAAAACTTATAGTGGTTTAAAGGACAATAATGAATAATTGTAAATATAATAAAAAATAAATATTAAGAAAAATTAATTAAAATTTGATTATTTTTTAGATGTTGCGTGCTTTTAATTATCGTAGAGAGAACTGTTGGAACCTTGTAGTAAAAATGAGCAACTTAACTATACTGAAAAAATATCATCTTAAGTACCATAGCGAATCTATTAGAGAACTTTATTTAGAACTTAAGCAGCTTGTAAGTAATGTTGGTGAATTTGTAATTGAACTAAAAAATATATAGCTTTTAAAATCTATAATACGAATATATTTGATTTATCCTGGACTCGATATAAGCTAAAAATATGGATTAATATGCCTAAATGTACATTAAATGATGCTGAATCATTTTGTAGAGATGTATCCAATATTGGCTGTTAGGGAATGATGATTACGAATTATTAATCTCTAATAAGGAAGAATTGCCATATTTAATAGAACTAATAAAACAATCCATTAAATATTATAAAAAATAATTGCTAACTAAAGATTAGCAAAGTATTAGTTTTAGCTAATATTAGTTGCACTGTATTTAAATTATATAATTTAATTTATTGTAGATAATTATAAAAGATGTACATGAATGAAATTAATTTTAAAATTTCATGGATGATAAAAACCACATATGTAGTTAAATATAATTATAAATTACATCTCATTAATTTAGTAAAAAAGCTAACGTATTAAAGCGTTAGCTTTTTAATTAATATAAATAAGTTTATCTAAACTTAAAATAGTTGTTGACTTTAGATTTAAGTTTATGTAAACTTAAATCATAAACAAGCGAGGTGTTAAATTATGAAAGAAAAAAATGTTACGTTGTATAAAGAGTTAGATATGTTACTTGGAGATGGAATTGCTGGAGAGATAGATAATCGCAATTTACTTTCTTTGATATATGAATATATGGCAAGTAATAATATGTTAACTGTAAAAGATGAAGATTTATTAAATATCGCTAGAAAAATGAATGAAATTTTTAGCGAAAATACTAAATCGGATTTTGCACTTGCATTATCAAATTTATCTTTGAAAGGCATTCAAAATATTGTATTAGATATTGTTATTGGTCCTAAGAGAACCAAGTTTGCTTATTTTGATGAAGATTGTGAATTATATAAATTGCTATATAAATTAATAGATCTACGCAATGGAGATTCTCTTATTGATTATAGTTCAAATAGTGCTATGAACTTATTAGAAACAATTGATGAAGCAAGAAAAAACGGAATTAAAATAAATGATTCTATTAAAGTTGAAGAAGACGATAAAGACATATTGCTTAATCAAATGATTCTAGACATATTAAATAGTGGCAATAATAGAATTAAGGTAATTAATAAGAAATCAGCAAATGCTATTGATACAAGTTTTAATAAAGCGTTCTATTTTGCAGATTTAGACAAAACAGGATCTAATAAGAAACTAATTGAGAGTAAAATATTCCCTGATATAACATTTACGCCTAGAAGTTCAGCATCATTTATTGATATTGATGAATTATTAGCGTGTATTAAGCATACAAATAGAAGAGTAGTTGCATTTGTCCCAGCGAGTATTTTATATAATGATGTTGATTTAGAATACAGAAACGCATTAATTAATAATGGATTACTTGAATGTGTCATTGAACTTCCTGTTGGAACCGTATTTAATACTGGTATTAAATTTTGTGCATTAATTTTTAGTGATAACAACGAAAGCGTTAAATTCTTAGAATTAACTAAAGGTAAAATCGAAGAATTAAGAATTGAAGGAAAATCAATTACATATAACTATCGTGAAGCTAGATCAATTGATAAGAATGATTTATTAAACGCAGCGAATCTACTACCTTCAGTTATACTTCTTGATAGAAAAGAAATTAAAAACGCTATAAAACTTAAAGAAGTAGCAAAAGTATTACCAGGCAATCAATATACTAAAGGGATGTTTGATAAAAAAGGGTTATTGGTAGAACAATATACCGGATACAAAATCTTGAGTAATAGTGATATTGATAATGGATATATTGATTATGATTCTTTATATAATGTTAATATTCAAGACAATAAAAATGATAAATATTTAATTCATCAAGGTGATTTAGTTTTAACTGGCAAAACATCTAAAATTAAATCAATTGTTATTAAAGAAGAACCAGAAGATAATGTAATAGCAATTGGTGGAATGTTAATCATAAGACCTAATAGCCGAATTAATCCAATATATTTAAAAGCTTTCTTAGACTCAGAAGAAGGACAAAAAGCGCTTAAAAGTGTGCAAAAAGGGAATATTATCACAACAATTAGTCCATCAAGCCTTGCAAGTATTGACATCCCTCTTATAGATATTAGTAAGCAAAATGAAATTGCAACTAGATATGATGCGTTATTAGAAAAATATGTATCTTGTCAAAAAGTAATTGTTAAACTTGAAAACGAAATACAAAATTTCAAGTATTAAAATATAGATTTTTAAGTCATATAAACTCCGTTATTTAATAGAGGTGCATTCAACTGCACCTCTATTAAATATTTCCAAGCTATATTAAACGCACTATTAAATTATCGCTGTATATTGTTATTAGTTAATAAAGTTAGATAGATAAGCGATTTTAACTATGTTAAAATAAGATGTTAAAGAACAGGAAATTAAATGCTACCAAATAACTTTGAAATTAATGAATTATATAAAAAATATCCAGAATTATTAGATATTTTATTAAAAGATGAAACAACTAGGAAAAATATAATATGGGCTACTGATAATTATATTAAACGTGGCTATTCTTCACATGATTATATTTTGCCTGCATGCATACTTTCTAAACGAAAAATAATTAAGCCAAGAATTGAAAAAAGTCAAACTGAGCAAAAGAAAAGATCAAAAGATATGGCTGAAGTTTTTACTCCTTCCTGGGTTTGTAATGCGCAGAATAATTTAATAGATAATGCTTGGTTTGAAAGTGAAAATATCTTTAATGTTGAAGGTGATAAAAGTTGGACAGCTACCACAAAAATTGATTTTAAAGATAAAGATCGGAAAGAGTATGTTAAAGACATTAGATTAGAAATTACATGTGGTGAAGCCCCTTATTTAGTTAGTCGATATGATACTGTAACTGGGTCAGAAATTCCTTTAAATTCGAGAATTGGCTTATTTGATAGAAAGATGAGAGTTGTTAACGAAAACGCTTTATCAAATGAGGAGTGGTTAGATGAATCTTTAATATCATTAAAATCTATTTATGGTTTTGAATTTCAAGGAGATAATCTTTTTATAGCAAGACAAAATATATTCATTTCATTTATTGAATATTATTACAATAAATTCAGCGAATTGCCTAATGTTGAACTACTTAAGAATGCCGCAACGATTATAAGTTGGAATATATGGCAAATGGATGGATTAAAGATGGTAATACCATATAGTTGCAAAACAGAAATTATTAAAACCATCAATTTATTTGATGAAGAAGAAGTAACTGGCTATGAATGCATTGGATGTAAAAAGAACGATATTTATAGTCATAATGGGAAATATCCATACATTATGGATTGGGAGAAAAATAAAAAAGTTAAATTTATTAGTTTTATCAAAAGGGGATAGAAAACTATGATTAATAATTTTGAATCAACATTTAGTTATAAATTAATTTATATTTTTAGAATTAATGATAAAGCTCATGCAAGATGTTTGAAAATTGGCGATGCTACAGTTCATACTGAAAAAGCGTATAATGAACTTTTCCCATCTTGTAAAGAACTCAATAATGCAGCAAAAGCTAGAATCAATGAATATACTCAAACAGCAGGAATAGATTATGAACTGTTGTATACTGAAGTCGCTGTTTTTCTAGATACAATTAAGTCAAGTAAGCATTATGGAGAAATAAGATCTTTTAGAGACTATGATGTTCATAATGTTTTAAAACGTAGCGGAATAAAAAACAAATATTTTGATAAAAATAAACATCAAAATGAATGGTTTTTGACAGATTTAGAAACTGCAAAAAACGCTATTAAAGCTGTTAAAAATTGTGAAACATCTCTTGATTCAAAATTTATCACAACAACAAATAATCCAATTATCTTTAGACCTGAGCAAAAAGAAGCAATTGATAAAACCGTTAAAAGATTTAAGACTGATACACAAATGCTTTGGAATGCTAAAATGAGATTTGGAAAGACTCTTACTGCATTAGAAGTCGCTAAAAAGATGAAGTTCAAAAGAACCATAATAATTACTCATAGACCGGTAGTTGAAGATGGTTGGTATGAAGATTTTAAAAAAATCTTTTACGACGAACCTGAATATCAATTCGGATCGAAAACTCAAGGCAAATCTATAAAAGAACTTTTGCGTGATGATTCTTACTTTGCTTATTTTGCTTCGATGCAAGATTTACGTGGCTCTGATTTAGTTGGCGGTAATTTTGATAAAAATAATGAAATCTTTGATATTTTATGGGATTTTGTTGTTGTTGATGAAGCGCATGAAGGTACGCAAACTCAATTAGGCAAAAATGTATTAAGTGCAATAGTCAAAGAAGATAATGTAGAACATAAAACATTTGTCCTTGAACTTTCAGGCACTCCGTTTAATTTGCTTTCTGAATTTGCTCCTGAAAACATTTATACATGGGATTATATAATGGAGCAAGAAGCTAAGAACAATTGGCCGATTAAACATTTTGGCGATTCAAATCCATATGAAGAATTGCCAAGAATGAATATTTTTACATACCATCTTGAAAAGAATCTCCCTTCTTACATTGATGTTTGTGATAAAGCTTTTAACTTTAAAGAATTCTTTAGAATTTGGACAGGTGATGTTAAAAAAGATGGGAAAGAAATGTCTAGTGATGCTAGTGTAGAAGATTTTGTTCATGAAAAGGATGTTATAGCGTTTCTTGACTTAATTTGTAAGGAAGACAAGACAACAAATTATCCTTTTTCTACTGACAGATATAGAGATTATTTTAGACATTCATTATGGATTTTACCTGGTGTTAAAGAGGCAAAAGCAATGTCTAAACTGTTAAAAAAACATCCAATTTTTAAGCATTTTGATATCGTTAATGTTGCAGGTGATGGTGATGAAGAAATTAATACATCAAACGCGCTTGAAGTTCTTAGGGAAGCTATAACTAAGGAATCATATAACACATATACAATCACATTATCTTGCGGCAGACTTACTACAGGTGTAAGTGTTCCTGAATGGACCGCGGTCTTAATGCTTGCTGGAACATATTCAACAGCAGCTTCACAATACTTACAAACAATTTTTAGAGTTCAAACTCCAGCAAATATTAATGGAAAGATTAAAGAACAATGCTATGTATTTGATTTTGCTCCTGATAGAACACTTAAAATGGTAGCTGAATCAGTTCAATTGTCAGCAAAAGCAGGCTCTAGAAACGCAAGAGCTGAAGAATCTTTAAAGAAATTTTTGAATTATTGTCCAGTCATCGCAATAAGTGATTCAAACATGAAAGAATATAAAGTTTCTGAATTACTTCAAGAACTTAAAAAAGCTTATACTGAAAAAGTTGTAAAAAATGGATTTGATGATTCTAAAATTTATAATGATGAACTGTATCATTTAACTGGCGTTCAACTTGAAGATTTTGATAACTTAAAAGCTATTATCGGTGCGTCTAAGCAAACTAAAAAAGCTAATAACATCGTTATGAATGATGAAGGGTTTAATGAAATCGAAAGTGAAGAAGAAGCGAGACTAAAAAATAAAGCTAAAAAAGAATTAACTGAGGAAGAAAAAGAACGTTTAAAAGAAATTGCAAAAGCTAAGAAAAATAGAGAAGCAGCTATTTCTATTCTTAGAGGTATATCAATAAGAATGCCTTTACTTGTTTATGGTATGGATGTTGACATCGATCAAGATATTACGATTGATAATTTTGCTGATTCAATTGACGAAACTTCTTGGGAAGAATTCATGCCAAAAGGTGTTACAAAAGATTTATTTAAACAGTTCACTAAATATTATGATAAGGATATTTTTGTAGCAGCTAGTAGAAGAATTAGATATATTGCTAAATCAGCAGATGAATTAGAACCAACTGAAAGAGTAATGAAGATCGCGTCTTTATTTTCAACTTTTAAGAATCCTGATAAAGAAACAGTATTAACTCCATGGCGAGTTGTTAATTTACATTTAAGTAAACTATTGGCGGATGGGACTTCTTCGATAAAAAGCATGAAAATCCTTTAAGTGATGGACCTAGATTTGTAAAGCAAGACGATGTTACTGATGAAGTCTTTAATAAAGATTCTAATATATTAGAGATTAATTCTAAGACAGGCTTATATCCTTTATATGCTACATATTCGTTATATAGGCAAGAATTAGGCGATCCTAAAGATAAAACATTCGAAGAGAAAATTGAACTTTGGGATGATATCGTGAAAAAGCAAATTTTTGTTATATGCAAAACACCTATGCCAAAATATATTACAAGACGTACATTATTAGGCTATCGTAAAGGTGAAGTAAATATGCATGCCTTTGACGATTTAATAATGCAAATAACAGAAAAGCCAGAAAAATTCGTTGAAAAAATATTAAAATCATCATTTTGGCATAAAGGAGGTGCTGAAGATATGAAATTTAATGCAGTAGTTGGAAATCCACCATATCAAATTGAAATAGCGAAAAAAAAGTCTGAATCAAATGGGCAAGCTAGAAGTAAGAGTATTTTTCAATATTTTCAAATAATCTCTGATCTAATAACGTATGGTAGTGTTTCATTAATTTATCCTGGTGCTAGGTGGATTCACAGATCTGGTAAAGGTATGGAACAATTTGGGTTGGATCAAATTAATGACCCTCATTTAAATAAATTAATTTTTTATCCTGACTCAAGAGAAATTTTTAATGAAGTTTCTATAGCTGATGGTATTTCAATCGTTCATAAAATAATAAATAAAAAGGATAATAAATTTATTTACGAATACAATTTAAAAAACCAAAAAACTAGTGTTATTGTTTCTTCGCCAGGTGATAAATTAATACCGTTAAATCCGACCGATGATGTTATATTGAAAAAAGTAGATGAATTTGTTAGGAAGTTTGGTTTATCTTATATGTGCGATAGAATTTCAAATCAAAAACTTTTTGGTATCGAAAGCGATTATATCGAAAAAAATATAGAAAAAGTGAGACCACTTTTAGATAATGATTCTATTGATTATGATAATGAAGTCAAACTATTTGCTAACAATAAAGCAGGTAAAGCTGGTAGGTCAATGGGTTTATTACAAATTTAAATAATATTCCTAAAAGAAGAGATTTGATTAGTAAATGGAAAGTAGTTGTTTCTAGTGCCAATGCTGGTGGGCAAAAAAGAGATAATCAATTAGAAATTATAGATAATCATTCTGTTTTTGGTAGATCTAGAGTTGCACTTGGAATATTTGAAACTTATGAAGAAGCTCTAAATTTTTATAATTATTGCAAAACAGATATTGTAAAATTTATGTTTTTAATGACTGATGAATCATTAACTTCATTGGGTAAAAGAGTACCTGATCTATTAAATTATGATTCTTTTAGTTACATCGATTTTAATGGAGATTTAAATTTACAATTGAATCAATTGATTGGATTAAGCGATAATGAAATTGCTCAAATAAAAAGAAAAATAAGAAAGTAAATACAAATGGTGATTAATTATGTCTAATCAATAATTTTTTACTTCTATAAGACAATATTCATTTGATACAAATGGAATAATGATTATTAAAAGTAATAGTATTTATGGTGAAGATTAGCCTACTATTTATATATTAAACGGTGGCAAAGAAGCCTACGTTGGTGAAATGCAAAGTGCATTTGATAGAATGAATCAATATTACGCTAACAAGAATGATAAAAGAAAACATATTATTAAGATTAATTTGTTACAAAATGAAACGTTTAATAAGTCAGCAATATTAGACATTGAAAATATGTTAATAACACATATGCATGCTGATGGTAAGTTTATATTACAAAATTCTAATGGTAATCAATCAAAATATCATAATTATTATCAAAGAATTGAATATTAAAAAGTATTTGCTGATATATGGGAAAAACTTAAAGATTTAAATTTAGTAGAGCATGGTTTATATGAGACTGAAAATTTAGAAATATTTAAATTCTCTCTATTTAAAAAGCTAACTAATGAACAATATAAGGTAGTGGAACAATCATTACAATTATATATTGAAGCAATCAAGGGTAATAGAAGAATAAATGTTGTTGTCAATGGTGGAGCGGAACTGGTAAATCATTAATTGCTATTTATTTAATTAATATGATTGCTAAAGTATTAACTAATAATTATGATTTTAAGAATACTGATGACTTTTGTGATGAAGAATCATTCTTAAATGAGTCTAATTTGATAAAATCAATAAAAGAATTTGGGATAATAAAATATCTTTCGTTGTGCCAGTACTTAGTTATAAAGACACTCCAAAAAAGTTTTTAAATCAATTAAAGAATTACGAGGAATATACGTTGTTTCTCCATCTGAAGCATCACGTGACGATTATGATTTTTTAATTGTTGATGAGGCGCACTGATTAAAGAGAAGAAACAAATTAACTAACTATGGGACACATG
>CAUWDL010000008.1:0-21064 GCA_963557285.1 uncultured Bacilli bacterium
AAATAGCAAAGAGGAAGACGCTAAATCCGTTATGATGAATTTTAGCGACGATGAACTTACTTTTTATATTGATACTTTAATTAAATGTCAAAACGATTTTAAGACCGCAAGCAATCCAAGTTTCCTTTTTGAAATCTATTTACTAAAAATGATAAACGGAATTGATCAAACAATTCCATCTGGGTCAGGTTTAGTAACACAAGAAAAGAAAATACAGCCAGAGCTTAATACTCATTTTTCTACTATTTCACCTGCTTCCCAAAATATTGTAGAGCCAACGGAAAAAATAAATAAATTTGATGTTACTGAAAAAGAAACTAAGAATATAGAACAAAGTAATAATGCTGTTCCAGTTTCTCCAGAAATCGCTTTTAAAATTTCAAAATCAAGTTTACCCTTGTCTCCATTGAAGGTTGAAGGCGATTCTTATAAAGTTGATTTAGATAGGATTCTAGAATTAACAATAATTGCTAATAAAGCTGAAAAATTATCTTTAATTGAAAGATGGCAGCAATTGAATTCTTTATTAGATGATGCTGAGCAAGGTCCTTATGCATCATTATTGTTAGAAGGAAAACCATATATATTAACTCAATATAACTTAGTTATTTTATGTGATTTAAAAGCGCCAGCTTTGAAAATTAATATTAAAGACAACCAAGAAAGTCTTGTAAAATTAGTAAAGAAATTGCTTGGCCGAAAGGTATGCGTTTACGCATTAAATAGAGATGATTCAACTCATTTAATGAAAATGTATCGAAACAAAGAAGAATTAAGACAGCTTCCTAAGAAAGATTCTGTGGAAGACTCTAAATTATTTTAAGGAGAATTATTAATGAACATTCAACAAATCGTTCAAAGAATGAACAAAATGCAAAAAGAATACGAAAAAAAGAAAGCAGTTTTAGACGAACAAGAATTCACTTATACTGCTAATGGGGCTATTGAAGTTACTTTAAAAGGCGATTATTCACTGGTCGGTATTAAATTTATTGATCAAGAGATTTTAAAAGAAGATCCAGAAATGGTTCAAGATATGATTAAATTAGCTTTTGACGGTGCAAAGGATGCAGTTGACGAAGCTGGTGAAAAACTTGCCGAAAGTCTTCAAAAATCAGCTGGTGTCGGAGGAATGCCATTTTAATGAAAGAATTAGAAGCAATTGAAAAGCTTACTGATTCACTTACTCTTTTCCCTTCAATAGGAGAAAAAACCGCAGAGCGTATGGCGTACGCTCTTTTAGATATGTCACAAGAAAAAGTCGATAGAATCATTTCTTCTATAAAAAATGTTAAAACTAAAATTCATAGCTGTCCTAATTGTGGCTTATTGACCGAAGACAATATATGTTCCATTTGTAGTGATACTGATAGAGATCATTCAACTTGTATTGTTATAGAATCAAGCAAAGATGCTATCGCTTTTGAAAACACTAATTCATATAACGGAACATATCATGTTCTTGGAGGCTTAATCAGTCCAAGTAAAAATATTGGTCCTGATAAATTAACTATAAATAAATTAGTTGAAAGGATTCAAAAAGAAAAAATAAAAGAACTAATTATAGCCACTAGTGGTACGCTTGATGGAGAAACTACTGCTCTTTATATCGCAAGAATTTTGCAAAATCTAGACATTAAAATTTCAAGAATTGCTTGCGGAATTCCAATGGGAGCAAACCTAGATTATTTGGATTCATTAACACTAGACAGAGCAATCAAAGGACGAACAACATTAAAATAAGGAGAGTTAATTTTATGTTTATAACATTCGAGGGACCAGATGGAAGTGGAAAATCTACTGTAATTAAAGAAATTTTTACTAAGCTTTCTAATGATGGTTTTAATATATTATTAACGCGTGAACCTGGTGGAACACCAATAAGCGAAAAAATAAGAGATATTATATTAGACAATGCAAATACAAATCTTGATCCTAGAACAGAAGCTCTCCTATATGCTGCCAGTAGACGTCAGCATCTTGTTGAAAAAATTCGGCCAGCGCTTAAAGAAGGTAAAATTGTTCTTTGCGATCGATTCCTAGATTCTTCTTTAGCTTATCAAGGTGGAGCAAGAAATCTCGGCATTGATAATATTTTAGACATAAATCTTTTTGCTACAGAAAATACATATCCAGATTTAACATTATTTTTTAACGTATCACCTGAAATCGGCTTAAAAAGATTAAATCAAGACAAAAAAAGAGTTGCAGATAGATTAGATAATGAAAGCGAAAATTTTCATGATACTGTCTATAAAACTTTTTTAACAGTCTGTGATAAATATAAAGAAAGAATAGTAAAAATAGATGCTTCTAAATCTCTTGAAGAAGTCATCGATGAAGCATATAAAATTATTAAAGAAAGATTAAATGGATTACATTAATTATTTAAAAAAATATCAGGATATCCCTTATCATATTTTTTATAACGCGATTGAGAATAATCGTTTATTTCACGCGTATCTTTTAACAGGTGAAAGCGGAACTCCTTTATTAGAACTTGCAAAATTTCTCTCTGCTTCTATTATTTTAAAAGAGCCTGATGAAAAGCCATTTGATGTAGATAGTAAAGATGCTTACGATAGAATCTTGTCTAATACATTTGGAGATTTAATTATATTAGATGCAAAAAATAATCAAATAAAAATTAATGATATAAGAGCTCTTGAAGATAAATTTTCACGTACTGCACAAGAAATTTATGGCAAGAAAATATATATAATTAATACCGTAGAAAATTTATCAATAGACGCATCAAACGCACTATTAAAATTTCTAGAAGAACCACTTCCCGATACATATGCTTTTTTATTAACAGAAAATGAATTTGCACTTCTTCCTACAATCAAAAGCAGAGTTCAAACTATTCATTTTTCTAATTTAGACCAGGACATATTAATAGAAAAAGTTCATTCTTCAGGCCTATATGATCCAATAATAGAATTGTTATCATTTTTTTATAACAACGATGAAACAATTATTCAAAAAGCTGGTGATGCTTCAGTCCAAATTATAGCTAATCTAGCAATCGAACTTTTAAAATCAATTAACAATAAACGTTTAATGATGAATTTTATCTTTAATGATCTTTTAAAGAATATTAAAGATAAAATATCAGCAAGAGAATTATTTGATTATTTAATTGTCTTTTTTAAAGAGGCTTTAAAATATAAAGATAGTAACAACACTATTTTAAAAAGTTATGTTAATATATTAAAAGACTTATCAAACATTACTTCATTAGATAACTCTATTTTAGAATTAATGCACGCACGTAGCGAACTTAATTTTAATCTTAATATAAATCTTTTATTAATACATACTTTCAGAACTATCTTTGGAGAAATAAAATGAACTATTATATAAATGTAAAATTTGGTGTAAGCAATAAAACCTACTATTTTGGTACCGATGATGAATCACTTCAAATCGGTGATTTAGTTGTTGTTGAAACAATCGTAGGATTAGAAATGGCTGAAGTAACAACATTCCCAAAGCCAATGGATTCATTAAAATTTGATAGAGAAATTAAACCAATTTTAAGAAAAGCAACTGATGATGATAAAAAAACATGCGAATTTAATGAAGAACTTGCTGCAAAAGCATCTAAAACATTCATGAATCACGTTCAGGAACTTAAATTAGACATGCGATTATTAGGTTCACAATACACATTAGATCGTGCAAAGATTTTATTCACTTATGTTGCTGATGATAGAGTAGATTTTAGAGAATTACTAAAATTATTAGCTTCTGATTTACATTGTAGAATTGAACTAAAACAAATTAATAGTCGTGAAAGAGCACAATTAGTAGGTGGGTTAGGCGTTTGCGGTTTGCCTTTATGTTGTACTACATTCTTCACATCGTTTGATGGTGTTTCTTTAAATAAAGCAAAAAATCAAATGCTTTCAATTAATATTCCAAAACTTAGTGGGCAATGTGGAAAATTAATGTGTTGTTTAAAATATGAAGATGATTATTATACTGAAGCAAAAAAATTATTCCCTCCTTTAAACACAAAAATTAAATATCAAGACGCTGAGTACAAAATCACAAGTTTTAATATTTTTAATAAAATTGTTAAGCTTCAAAATTCAACAGATGTTGTTTTTTTAAGTCTTGACGAAGTTAATTCTATTCTAAATATAAATAGAGTTTCGAATACTTCTCTCGACGAAAACAAGCAAGTTGTTAAGCCTTTAGAAAACAAGATTAATAGTAAAGAACAAGTTAATAAACAAGTGTTTAAAACAACTAAAGACAATCTAGCAAAAGAGAGTAATACTGACACAAACATAAATCAAGATAGATTTGATGGCCAAAAAAATAGCAACCAAAGAAATCTAAAAAATAAGCAAAAAATTGTAAATGAAAATAGCGCATCCAGTAAAACTAACAGCAATATAAAGCAAGATAAAAATGCTAAACAAAAATCACAAAAAAAGAATGATAACTTCAGCAAAAAGTCTGCAAAATATAACAATAATGCAGTAAATGATAGTAATTATGAATCAAAATTCTTATTTGCTGGTCAAGCTAATAAAGTTAAAGAATACCAAGAAAACTACGCAAAAAACAATAAATCAAAAGAGCAAAATTCCAGCAAAACAAGGGAACAAAACAAACGTTTTAAACGTAACAAGCAAAATCATCAGAATAGAGAGTCAAAATAATTATGGGTGAATTATTTTTAGTACCAACGCCAATTGGAAATTTAACTGAGGTATCTCCAAGGACAATTGAAATTTTTCAAAAATGTGATTTTGTCGCATGTGAAGATACTAGAAATACATCTAAATTGTTATCATTATTAGGTATAAACAAACGTTGCATTTCTTGTCATGAGCACAATGAAAAATTTGAAAGCGAAAAAATCATAAACGCAATTTTATCAGGAAAAAACGTTGCATATGCTAGTGATGCTGGATATCCTTGCATTAGTGATCCAGGTTCTATCTTAGTTAAAGAAGCCATAAGACACGGCATAAAAATAACTCCTATTAGTGGCCCAAACGCTTTTTTAAATGCACTTGTAGGAAGTGGGATTGATTGCTCGCATTTCTTGTTTTACGGATTCTTAGATTCAAAAACATCACAACGAGAAAAAGAATTAGAAAAATTAAAAGATTTACCTTATACATTAATTTTTTATGAAGCGCCACATAGAGTTAATGATACACTTGTATCACTTCAAAAAATATTAGGCAATCGTCAAATCACAATTGCAAGAGAACTTACAAAAATACACGAAGAATTTATAAGAACCGATTTAGAATCCATTAATAATTCAAATCGAGAATTTATTGGTGAATTAGTAATCATTGTAGATAAAAAAGAAGAAACAAATACTGAAAATGATATTTCTATTTATATCGAAAAAGTCAATTTATTAATCAAATACGGATTTAGTCAAAAAGACGCTTGTTCAGCAGTTGCACTTCTATTTAATCAAAACAAAAATAAATTATATAAGGCAACATTAAATAAGTAGCATTATAAATTGCTACTTTTTTTATTTTCAGCTTTTTCTATCGGTGTAAGCCCAATAACATCATTTACTTTAATTGAAAAAGCAATTCCGCTGCCTTTAGTATCTAATCCAGCATCTTTATAAATTTGTAAAAGAACATTATCTTTAATTTTATCTTCCACTAAAATAAAAACGATTTCTTTTTCTGGCTGTATAGCAATTCCAAAAAAATCACCGAGTTCTTTGTTTCCAGTACCTCTAGCAGTAAATGTTGTGCCTCCTCTAGCACCAGCTGCTTTTGCAGCTTCCATTACTAGATCAGTATAACCTTTATTAATAATCGCAATTACTAAGCTATAATCAGTTTTATTCATCATTTACTCCTTTTTATTGTCGTCTCTGCGATTAGCAAAGAATTTATATAGCAATACACCTGCTAAGGAATTAATTTCTGCAAAAAAAGCAATTCCTTTAGCTTTTTTAGAAACAGCGAATCTATTATTAATCATGTTTATAATTGATGACTTGTCACCTTCTTTAACTAAACTCAATACAATATCTTTTTTTGTGTCGCCAATTCCAAGTAAATCATAAATTTCTTTAGTTGCAGTTCCTGTACCATATACTAGAAAAGCGGCACCTATCTTATTATTCATCAATTGATCTATAAAATAATCACCTTGGTGTCTAGCTACAATAATGCAAAGCATTTCTAATTTCTCTATTTGATGCGTTTCATCGTACATTTTTGAATTTTTGGATGAATTTAATGCATTGTTTTTTTCTAATTTTATTTTTGGCTTCATAACTCAGTCCTCTTAAAAATGTATAATTTGAGCATCATCAATAGGCTTAGCACGTTTTCTTGCTCTATCATATCTAATTTTCATTTCAATTCTTGCATTCAAACCTAAAAGTTGGACACAAATCAGCGGCGTTAAACTTATAATCCCAATAACACCAAATCCACTGCCTAAATCTAATGCATCACTTATTCCAATTACGAAAGGTAAAACAAAACAGCTCGACATTGTCCCACTAGCAACACCGCCAGCATCAAAAGCAACGGCGGTATATATATCAGGTACAGTAAACGTGAGAAGCAATGCTAGTATATAAAAAGGAACAATATAATATAAGATACTAAAACCACCACATAATTCTCTAATTACTGATAATACAATAGCTATCCCAACACCAGCACATAAAGCCACAAGCATTTTCTTTTTTGTGATTGTTCCTCCGCTTATTTCTTCAACTTGTTGATTTAAAACATGGACTCCAGGTTCAACCAAAACAACAGCAAATCCAATAATTAAAGCGAGTATAATAATTATGTAGTCATAGCCATGATTTGGTGTTGCTAATCCATTACCTAAATTATAAGCAAGCGGAATTAAGCCATATTTAGCACTCGTTAAAAAAGTTGTTAAACCGACAAAAGTATAAATAAAGCCAAAATAAATTTTTATTAGTTCTCTATGATTTAATTTTATAAAAATAAATTGATACACCATAAAAAATAGTGCGATAGGTAGAATCGCAATTGCAACTTCTAAACTAGTTTGAGCTAAAATTGTTGTAAAAACAGGCGATGTATTAACGCTATTTTCAATATTAGAAAAATCTTGAGAATTCATTAAGCATAAAAACAAAATCATCGAAGTTATTATCGGGCCAATAGAGCAAAGAGCTGTAACGCCAAAAGAGTCCGAGGACGAGTTACGACCACCTCTAACAGTTGCAACACCTGCTCCGAATGTAAGCAGAAAAGGAACTGTAACTGGACCAGTCGTTACTCCACCCGAATCTATTGCTATTGAAATAATTGCATCACCATTTTTACCATCAAAAAAACAAGCAAATGCAAAAACTAACGCATATAAAAACATTAGCCACAGTTTCAAACTCTTTTGAAAAACGATTCTAAAAAGACCAATAACAAGGAATACACCTACTCCCAAACCTATTGTTAATTTAAGTACCCATTGGTTATTGCCTGGAAGAACACTTTCGACGAGTTCACTTAAAACTGCTAAATCAGGCTCAGCAATTGTAATCATTATTCCTAACAAAAAAGCAATAACACCCATAAATAAAAGCGATCTTTTTTTGGTAACATTAGCTCCGATATATTGGCCAACTTTGCTCATTGCAACATCGCTGCCTAAAGAAAATAAAGCCATTCCTAAAACAAGAAATATTAGACAAATTAAAAAAGTACAAAGTACACCAGAAGATATAATGTTTTCTGGTAAAACAGATGTAAATTGCAACCCGTAAATAATAAGAATCATCCCACAAATCGGAAGGATAGAAATTAATGCGTCTAATATTTTGTTCCGCGCTTCTTTAAGCATATTTTAATTATATTATTAGAAAAAAGAAAAAGCACTCAAGATTTATCTTTTGTGCTTTTTTGTTGATTTTTGTTGTATTTTGCTTGGTTTTTTAGCCTTTTCAAATTCAGGATTTTTCATTAATTCATTGAATTCTAAAGGCATTGGAGCTTTCAATTTATAGATCTTACCTGTTAATGGATTTTTAATATCTAATTCATAAGCATGTAAGCATAGTCTATTAATTGGATTAACTGGTTCACCATATTTGTCATCACCTAAAACAAAGTGTCCAAGCGACCCAAGAGTTACTCTTATTTGATTTTTTCTGCCACTAAAAATTTCTACATCTAGCAAACTATATTTTGAGTTTTCTTTAATAACTTTATATGAAGTAACGCATTTTTTAGCTTTAGGATCCTTAGGAGAAGCAATATACATTAAATTAAGAGAATTTTCTTTTAAATATGTAGTTACTTTATCTTCTTTTTTTTCAAAGTTTCCTTCAGTAACAGCATAATATCCTCTTTTTGAAACTAGCTCATTCCATTTATCTTGAAATTCTAGTTTAGCTTCTTCTGTTTTTGCAAAAATTAAAACACCACTTGTCTCTTTATCTAATCTATGAACGACAAAGATTCTATTCTTTCTATCCTTGTCTTGAACATAGTCCATAACCATTCTATAAGCAGTGATCGCTTTTTCTTTATCACTAGCAACGCTTAATACGCCAAATGGCTTATTTAAAGCAATTATATAATCATCTTCATAAATAATTGGGAGTTTAGTTCTTTCTTTTTTTCTAATAGGTGTCTTAGAAATAATTAAAGAGTCGCCACGATAAATTTTAAAATTAAATTGGCTAATTTGGGCGCCATCAATCGCAATCAACTTATGTGATAATAAATTCTTTGCATTATTTCTAGAAAATTTTAATTCGTCCATTAAATATGAAAGTAGCTCACTTTCATATTTAACTTTATATTCTTTAATATCTAACTTTCTTCTAGTATCTTCTTTTAAATTTCTAGCTTTAAGATTTTCTTTATAGTTTTTATTCATGTTTAAATTTTATTTTTATTTGAAGCCGTAACAAAACCTAAAAATAATGGGTGTGGTTTCAATGGTCTAGATAAGAATTCTGGATGGAATTGACACGCAATAAAGAATGGATGTGAAGGCAATTCTATCATTTCGCAAAGATTAGTTTGTGGATTTATTCCAGAGAAAACGATTCCACCATCTTCAAATTGCTTTTTGTATTTACTATTGAATTCATATCTATGTCTATGGCGTTCTCTAATCTCCTTTTCTCCGTATAATTCAAATGCTTTAGTACCTTCTTTTAAAACACAATCATATTCTCCAAGTCTCATTGTTCCACCCATTTTAATACCTTTATATTGATCAGGGAGATAATCAATGATTTTATTTTTTGCGTTTTCTTTGAATTCGCTCGAATTAGCGTCTTCAATATTCAAAACATCTTTTGCATATTCAATAAGTGCTAATTGCATACCTAAACAAATTCCTAGGAATGGGACATTATGTTCTCTTGCATACTTAATGGCAAGCATTTTACCATCAATCCCTCTATTTCCAAAGCCGCCAGGAACTATTATCCCTTGAACGTCGCTAAGTTCTTCTTCAATATTGTCATTGTTCAAATTTTCGCTGTTAATCCATTTAACTTCTACCTTAGTATCAATAGCATATCCTGCATATTTTAAACTTTCATAAACTGAGATATAAGCATCATGTAAATCAACATATTTTCCTACTAAGCCAATTTTAACTTTATTCTCTAAATGTCTAATTTTATCGATTAAATCAACCCAATCTTGCATATCTGCATGTGGAGCACAATTTAATTTTAAATGTTTTACAATTAAATCATCTAAATGTTGAGCTTGCAAATTAAGTGCTACTTGATAAATGATATCAACGTCTTTAACGCTAATAACCGCATCATCATCTAAATTGCAAAACAAAGCAACCTTGTCCTTACTTGCTTGGTCGATATCAACTTCACATCTTAATAAAAGAGCATCTGGTTGAATTCCTAAGCCTGTTAATTCTTTAACACTATGTTGTGTTGGCTTTGTTTTAATTTCACCATTTGTTTTTAAATATGGAACTAAAGTGTTATGAACAAAGAATGTGTTTTCATATCCTAATTCACGTCTTAACTGTCTAATAGCTTCTAAAAACGGTAATGATTCAATATCGCCAACAGTTCCACCAATTTCGACAATACAAACATCCGTATCACCCTTTGCATTGAATCCGTCTATTAATCTTTTCTTAATTTCATTAGTTATATGAGGAATAATTTGTATCGTAGCTCCAAGAAATTCTCCTCTTCTTTCTTTTTCTAATACTGTTGAATAGACTTTTCCACTAGTAACACTACTTTCTTTAGTTAAAGAAGTGTTAATAATTCTCTCGTAGTGTCCTAAATCAAGGTCAGTTTCAGCACCATCCTTTGTAACGAATACTTCACCATGTTGATATGGTGACATGGTTCCTGGGTCGATATTTAAATATGGATCTAATTTTATAGAAAAAATATTTAATCCTCTTCTTTTTAATAATCTACCAATTGAAGCAGCGCTAATACCTTTTCCCAAACTAGATATAACACCACCAGTAACAAATATAAACTTTAAGTCTTTCATAAAACATCCTCAAAAATAAAAAACACCTAAATCATATCGATTATAGATATTTTGGGGTGCCCTTTACTATTCTATATAAACATTAAAATAATGTCATTAATTATTAAAACATTTTTATTTATTCAAAGTACGAAAATAGAAATTTACATCGCTAAACATGCAGCACCAATTACGCCTGCATCATTTTTTAAACTTGCTATTTTAATTTCTACTTTAGGTGTATTTTTAAATCCATAATTTCTTTCGCTACAATACTTTATTACCTTTTGAAGTAGAAAATTACCTTGATTAGATATTCCTCCACCCAAAATAACAGCTTGAGGTCTAAAAATATTGCAAATATTTAATATGCCTTCTGATAAAAACTTCACATATGTATCAACAACTAAATTCGCACTTTCATCGCCTTGCTTTGCACATTCAAAACTAGTCAATCCATTAACATTATTAATGTCATTATTGCAGTACTTCCACATCATAGAGTTCGAATTTCTTTTCATCTCTTCTCTTGTTAGTCTCATTAAAGCAGAAGCGCTTGCATATTGCTCAAAGCAACCTTTTCTTCCGCATGCACATTTAATTCCATCAACAACAATAACTTCATGCCCTAATTCAGCGCCTTTGCCGTCAACTCCTTCAAATAATTTATCATCGATAACAATGCCACCTCCAACACCGGTGCCAAGGGTGAGCATGACAACATTTTTATAGTTTTTTGCAGCCCCAAATCTTTCTTCGCCTAAGCAAGCAACATTGGCATCGTTACTTAAATATATTGGCAAATTTAAATCAGCTAAAAAATTTTTTAGAGGTACATTTTCGACTCCAAGATTAGCTGCATAATCGATTGTTCCTTTTTCTTTATTTACAACACCAGGTATACCAAACCCAATGCCTTTAACACAATATTCATGGTCATTAGCAAAACTAATAAGTTCTATCATCAAGTCTTTAATATCTTTTAAAAGAATGTTTTGTCCACCTTCAATGCTGTTTGTTTTTTTGGTAGATTTAAAAATAATACTTCCATCATTAGCAACTAATGCCGCTTTAATCGACATACCGCCGACATCAACTCCAATATAAAGATCCTTCATATAGAACTCCTCATATGATTTAACTTGGTGGAGATGCGGAGAATCGAACTCCGGTCCATAAATCCATCTACAAAGACTACTACAGTTTAGTAGAAATTTGAACTTCATGGCTTATCAATTTCTACGAACTTTACACCACTATACTATAAAATTTTCATCTTTAATTTATAGTCATCGATTAAAGCTTATCACTCTTGTAATGAGAAACGTTAATTAACAAAGTGAAGATTAATTAGGTTCCCGCTAATCTCCTAAAGAGAGCTGACTAAGCAGCAAATGCGTAATTGTAATTTCTGTTGCCAGATATTGTTTTTCTGTGATTACGTCACAACTCGACTGCAATCAGTGCCAAAGAATCTATGTCGAAACCAAGACATCCCCAAGTTTTATAATTATATCATAAAAGATTATTTTGAACAAATTCAAAAGCATTAAAATTATAACGTTTTATCATAGAAAAAGAGAAAAATAATCGTGAATTGCTACTTTTTTCATTAAAAAAGCATATTGATAGTTTTGTAATTGAACTATTTATTAGAATGCTAAAATATTTTTCAAAGCAAATTTCATTTATTATAAAATTAACATAAATAAAATTATTTGAGAATAAAGACTTAATAGTATATACTATTAAGGATTATCACGAGGTTAAAAATGAGTCAAAAAGTAAAAGCAAAAGTTGTAAAAAAGAAAAAAAGCTTTCTTTGGGGAAAGATTTGGTATTATTTTAAATCATTATTTAGCAATGGAATTTGTTTAGAAATTGCTACATCATTAAAATGGTTTTGGAGCATAATTGTATTTGTTCTTGCTACGTTAATTGCAATTATTCAACCTACAGTTACCGCTTCTCAAATTAAAGGTGATCAAATTTTTATTTCACAATACTCAGATCCATTTTATTACGGATTAAACGATTACTTAAATTTTGTAAATAACGAAGACGAAGAACATGAGAACAAAGACATTGTTTTCAACATCAGCACAAAACAATTAGAAGGTACATATAAGTCTGATAGCTATGTCGGATATATTTCAAGCAACGGACAATATAACGTACCTGCGCCATTCTATTCTTCATTTAGAGAAGGCAAAAGAATTCTCGATATTTATGTAACTAACGATTTAGCACATAACAATCAAGATTGGCTAAAATCTATCGCTGAATCTAATCCAGATTATGGTGAAGCTTCCGCTGAAGAAAGAAAAAATATGGAAGATCTTAAACACAAGAGAACATCTTCATTTATCATTTTTACAAACGATAAAGTTTACTTCGCATTAATTGCTTCATCAGGACAAGTTAATTCTCAAATTAATGGAAATTATAATTATATTTTAGAAAATTTCCCAAAGTTAAAAGAAAACGGAAAAGCTACATATACATTCGCTGATATATTAGGCTATGAAGTAACTACAAATGATGTAGTCGCAAAGCAAAAACAAGTAATTCAAAATGCTGGTAGTTATGCTAATAAAGCTACTTATGACACAATCAATACTCAAACATGGGTAACATTCGGAATTTATGCTGGTGTTGATGGCGGCATTATGATTGTAATGGCATTCATTGTATTCGCAATGACAAGAGGTAAAAACAATCCAAATCGTTCAACTACTTTATTGCAATCATTTAGTATTGCATTCTGGATGTCAATTACGCCAGCTCTTATTACACTTGCTTTTGGATTTATCCTTCCACAATTTGGTCCAATGTTGTTCTTGATTTGTTATTCATTTAGAATAATGTTCCTATCAATGAAATATTTAAGACCTGCTGTATAAAAAAATATCGCCGTATAAAAGGCGATATTTTTTTATTAAAAAGACGCTTATCTTTTAACGCGTCTTTTTAATCTTTCCAATCACTATGTGGATTGCCTTTATTATCAAAGCTTAATTTTAAAGCACCTAAAATATCATCAATTTCACGATAATAATAATCATCTAAATAAACGACTGGCGCCTCAAAATCAGCAGTAAAAATAATTTTTTTGTTTCTTTTAACTACTCTAATCATTTCTTCAATAATTTCGTTATATCTATCTAAAAAATGATCTTTAGCATATTGCAATTGAGTATAGTAATTAGGTTCAATAAAAAATGAAGAACCATCATCAAGTTCATACTTGTTTATATTTGGATATCTTTCATCCATAACTTTTTTATACTTATCAAATTCAACCATCTCCATAATATGTCCTCCTAGTGATGATAATTTTCATTGCGCATTATTTTAAATGCGCGATATATTTGCTCTAACAATATTATTCTAGTCATTTGATGAGTAAAAGTCATTTTAGATAAGCAAATTTTTTTGTTACTTCTATTTCTTAAATCATCATCAATGCCATATGTACCACCAATAACAAAATTTATAGGTGAAACCCCTTTATCAATTAATGACGATAGTAATAAACTAAATTCTTCACTAGTCATTTCATTACCATGTAAATCGCTTAAAATAACATAATCATCTTTTGAAAGCGTTTTTAGTATTGAAGCGCCTTCCTCTTTCAATCCTTTAACAATATTATTTTCATCTACTTTAGCTTCTTTGAATTCTATTATATTGATATCAGCATAACGGCTTAACCTTTTCTTATATTCATTTAAAGTTTCTTTTAAATATTGCTCTTTTAACGTTCCAACACAGTAGAAATTTATTTTAATCATAAACTTTGTCCTCCATTCTGCGATGCGCAAATAAATTCAATATGAGAGCAATCTATTTTATTATTAGAATAAATTTCATTATGTGTTTTAATACATAGTGCAGGTGTATTACAAACCTCGCTTAAATGAGCATACATCACTTTTTTTGTACGTGTTCCAATTAATTTAGAAAGATAAGAAGCTGATTGAACATTAGACAAATGTCCCTTTCTACCATTAATTCTTCTTTTTAAAAATGTTGGTCTAGCGCTATTAAAAAGCATTTCTTTATCGTAATTTAATTCAATAATATAATACGTAGCATTTTTTATATATTTAATATAATCTTTTTTAATATATCCAGTATCAGTTATATATACAAGGGTGTCAGTATCAGTTTTAAAAATATATCCACAATTATTAATACCATCATGACTTGTAGGTATAGGCATAACTTCAAAGCTACCAAATTGATACCAAATTAAGGTTGATAATGTATGTGCATTATCTAGAGGGATCACTTTATCAACAGAATACCTCTTACTTTCATCGATTAGATTATAATATTTAATATGATCGCTATGATCATGAGTAAATAAAGCGTAATCAATATCTTTAACATCTTTTGATATAGAACGTAATTCGCTTTCTAATTTTTTAATATTTATACCTAAATCAACTAATATAGAAGTATTTTCTGTATAAATTAAAGTAGCGTTTCCTTTGGAACCGCTACTAATTACATAAGCATTAATCTTCATCAGGCATACCACCTGTATATGCATTGTATTGTTGCTGATGCTGTTTATCAAGCGAACTGAATCGACCAAAATTTTTCATAAATAATACCTGACAAGTTCCAGTTTTTCCACTTCTATTTTTCGCAACCATAACTTCAACAATATCATTGTTGCTTGTTTTGACTTCTTCTTTAGGCTCTTCATTTGAGCCTTCTTCTCCAAACTTTTTCTTTTGAGGATTTAGACTAATACCTTGATCAGTATAGTAACTTGGACGATATAGGAAAAGAACTTTATCAGCGTCTTGTTCAATAGCACCTGATGACCTTAAATCACTTAATTGAGGCTTTTTATTGTCTCTATTTTCAGTTTGACGACTTAATTGTGATAGACATAAAATTGGACAATCAAGTTCCATTGCTAAAGTTTTCAATCTTCTCGAAAAGAAAGCAACTTTAGCTTGTTCATTATCTTTAAAAATATTTCTATTATCATTAATTAAGCCAATATAATCAATGACAATTAAGCTAAGTCCACCTTGATTTTCTTTCAATTTTCTAGATTTTAAAACGATATCATCAATAGATGCTCCACTACTATCATCAATATAGAGTGGGACAGCAGCAAGATCGTTTTCAACTTCTTTAAGTTTCAATCTGTCAGTCTTCGATAAAATGCCTTTTTGGATATTATCGTAATTAATGCAACTTCTAAAAGCAAATAAACGCTTAAAAATCATATCGACTGACATTTCAAGTGAAAACAATGCGACAGGAAGTTGCGTTTGACTTGCTGCATTGTAAGCGATGTTTAAAGCAAAAGCACTTTTACCAACAGCAGGACGAGCAGCTAAAATAATAAGTTCGCTCTTGTTTAAACCATTAGTAATTCCATCTAATTGCATAAATCCAGTTGAAACACCAGTAATAGCACCTTCAATGCCGTAACTAGTTTGAATTTTTTCGCCTACTGTTCTCGCAGCTTCTTTTGCACTTATGAAATCACTTACACGACGTTGGTTTGTGACGCTATTAATTTTAGATTCACAATCAGCAACAAAAGAATTAATATCTTTAATTTCTTTTGTATCATATTCTTTTTCAATATCTTCAATAACAAATAGCAAATTTCTTAATAATGTTTTATCTTTTAAATTTTTAATATAAAACTGAACATTAGAAAAATTGGTAACTTTTTGCACTAAATTATACAAATAGTCAACACCACCAATTTCATCAATTTCTTTAAGATCAACTAATTCACCAGTTACTGTCGTAATATCTATTCCAGTTCCTTCATCATATAAAGCCTTCATCGCTTTAAAGATTTTTCTATTTTTAAAATTTGCTGCAAAAAAATCTTCTTCATCTAAAGAGACGATAATATTAGAAGCTTCTTTTGCGTCCATCATTGCGATGCCTAAAAGAGTCGCTTCACTAAATTCATCACAAGGATATACTCTTGGCATTATTTTTCCTCAGTAATATGAATTCTAACAGTGCCAATAACACCTTTATATAATTCAATTTTTAAATTTGTATAACCAAAAGCATTTAATAAATATTTATCGATAAATTTTCTTTTGTCGATTTTAATTCCATAACGTTCTAGCAAATCTTTTTCAATTTCTTTTGTTGAAATGCTTCCTGCCATAGTACCATCGGCATGAGCTTTTGATTTATATTCAAGCACTAATGTTTCAAGCTTCTTTTGATTTTCTAAAGCTTCATTTTTAAGAGCTTCTTGTTTTTTAGCTTCTAATTCATTTTGCTTATTTAATTCATTAATAGTTTCAGTAGTTTTTTTAACAACCATTTTTTTAGGAATCAAGAAATTCGCTGCATAACCATCAGCAACAGTTTTTGTTTCTCCTTTTTTACCAATACCTTTAATATCTTTTAATAAAATCACTTCCATACTAATCTCCTTTTCTAGCAGTTTCATTTCTAGCATCAGATAAGTTTGAATTTAATGTTTCAAGCAAAATTTCCTCAGCTTTTTTAATAGTTGTATCCTTAAACAAAGCAGCCGCCATAGCAAAATGACCGCCGCCGCCAAATTTTTCACAAAGAATTTGAACGTTAACTGTACCATCACTACGTGCACTTATTCTTGTCTCATTTTCAGCTGTTTTTCCGATTACAAAACAAGCATTTACGCCTTTAAGTTGCATACATTGATTTGCAGCTTTTGCTAGTGTAGTTCTTTCATAATATTCGTTTTCATCACCCTTACAATAACACACTCCATAAAATGGGGTTTTCATTGTGTCAACTAGCTTATTAACTAATGTATATTCTTCATACTCATCTTTTAAGAAATCATCAGCTTTTCCATTATCAGCGCCGAATTCTTTAAGAATCAT
Source organism: uncultured Bacilli bacterium (assembly GCA_963557285.1). Taxonomy (GTDB): domain Bacteria; phylum Bacillota_I; class Bacilli_A; order RFN20; family CAG-826; genus Onthovivens. Next base: position 17,348 of record CAUWDL010000008.1, read on the forward strand.
ACTAGCTTCAAACGTTCTTAAACCAACAGTCTTAGCTTTATAAAAACCGGTATCTAGGAAAATACCACTTAACATAATTGTCGCGTATTTTTCATCTAATGTAACGCCTGGATTCTCACTGTTATATTTTATTATTTCAGCAACAAGTTCACTTGCGCTAGACGCACTTGTTTCGATTTGACTTAAAACAGGTTTTTCAATAAAATCTTCAGCTCTTCTATGATGATCTATGACAACAACTTTGTCAGTAAGCTCTAAAACCTTAGGACACATCGTCATTTTTGGTCTAGAAACATCACAAACAATTACAAGCGATGTAGGTTTAATTTTATCAGGTGCATCTTTTGGAGAAATAACTAATCTTGATAATTCATCTGGTGAAAAAGTTGAAATTAAAGCGCTTTTTGTCTTTCTTTCTGTCAATTTTCCATCATAAACTATTTGACTAGGTCTTTTACAATATTCGCAAATAGCACGTACGCCAAGACAAGAACCTAGGGCATCCATATCCATGTCGGTGTGGCCCATAATAATTACGTTAGTGCTTCTTTTTATAAGGGAAATTAAAGAGTTAGCGAAAACTCTTACTTTGACTTTACTTCTATTTTCTACAGCTTCTGTTTTTCCGCCATAAAATTTAAGTTCACTACCATATTTAGAAACAACAGCTTGGTCACCACCTCTACTCATTGCAATTTCAATCGCATTAGAAGCCATTTCGTTTAATTTATTAACATCAGGAAAAGAGTGCGCAAATCCGATTGAAAGTGTAGGTCTTGTGTCTTCACGGCAATCAATTTTTCTTATTTTATCTAAAATAGAGAAATTGTCATCTTCCATTTTATGAAGAGACTGATAATTACATACTGTAAAATAAGAATCAGTTCTTATTGGTCTTAATAAAACTTTAAATTCCTTCGCATAATCTCCAATGAGATTTTTAACATGTGTAATGGCATCGTCACTTCCTTCAGTTGATTGGGTGATATCATTATAATTATCAATATTAACAATGCCGACACAAGTTGCTTGATCATTTGAATATTTAAAAAGATTGTCATATTCACTTATGTCTTTAAAAATAAATAATCCAGCCGTTCTTAAAAATTTAACTTCATATTCGAAACCTTGAACATTAACTTGTATTTTATCACCTGTATCTTTTTCAATAAAATCCTTAAGTTTAGGGCACCGTTCATAAATAGATTGATTAATAATATTGATAGATCTTTGTGAAAATAAATCGCTTGTCCATAAACAAACACCATCTTCATCTACAACAACAAAGCCTAGTTTCGCAAATAAATACGCTTCTTGAACATCATTTCCAACAATATCACTTGTTCTAATATCACTTTTTTGACGGAGTTTTAAAACTCTAAAAAGAATTGACCAAATAAAGAAGCAATCTAAAACAGCAATACCTGTACAAATATAAGCAATATATTCAGGAAGAACGTATGCATCCATCCCAAAAGCGTCAAATAAATATAATGTTAAAAAGATACCAACAAACAAAAGTTGCACTAATGTAACAATTAAAACTTCTATCTTAATCTTATTAATCTTCTTCTGCATAAATCTACCTTTATTATTATATAATAAAATAATCAATTCTTAAAACGTTATTAGCCATACAATCAGTAGTTATTTAATAACATATAAAAAGACGCCTTAATAGAAGGCGTCATCTTAAGTTATTTTTGAATTAGTCTTGAATATATGGAAGTAAAGCCATATAACGTGCATTTTTAATAGCCTTAGCTAATTGACGTTGATATTTAGCACTTGTTCCTGTCATTCTACGTGCACTAATTTTACCGCTTGGGGTAATGAATTTCTTTAAAGTTTCAACATCTTTATAATCGATGTATTTAATCTTATTTTTTGTAAAATAACAAACCTTTTTCTTAGGTCTTTTCTTTAAGTATGCCATCTTCAAATTCCTTTCTACCTAGAATGGTAAATCGTCATCTGCTAAATCTCCGTCTCCGCTATCTTTAAAGATATCATCGACTGATGGTTCATCAGATTCAAAAGCGTTACTATGAGCGCTTTGTTGTTGATAAGTTGTTGCATTTGATTGATTTTTAGAGCCAAATAACGTGACAGAATCAACAATAATTTCAACTACACTAGCATTCGTGCCATCTTTTCTAACGTATCTTCTTTCTTGAAGAGAACCTTCAATTCCAATTTGGCTGCCTTTTTGACAATATTTTGAAATATATTCAGCATGTTGTCTCCAAGCTGTACAGTTAATAAAACTGCTTGTTTTTTCTCCATTAGGACCTTTTGTCTTGTTATCAAAAGCTAATGAGAAACTCATTACAGAAATACCGTTTGGTGTTGTACGTAATTCTGGTGTTTTAGTAAGTCTTCCGACTAAAATAACTCTATTAATCATTACATCTCCTTATTCGTGATCGACTAATACTAATGTTCTTAAAACATTATTGTCGAATCTTGTAAGACGATCAAATTCTTTAAGAGCGACATTGTCTGTCTCAACTTTGATAACAACGTAATATCCTTTGTTTTCTTTCTTAATAGGATAAGCAAGTTCTCTTAATCCCCATTCGTTAACGTTTTCAACTTTTCCACCGTTAGCTGTGAGAATTCCGTGTAATTTTTCGATTTCGCTCTTTCTTGCTGCGTCATCAAGGCTGGATTTAAGAATGTACATAACTTCGTACTTTTTCATATTTTAACCTCCCTTTGGACTATCTGGCTCTAATCTACTATTGTTAGAGCAGAGAAGAACACTTATAAAAGTGCTCTAGCATTATAGCCAAGTTTAATATAAAAGTAAAGTAATATCGTATCATTGACCATCTTCATAAACACAAGTATATTAAAACGAAAAATTTTCAAAAAAACTTGCTTCAATTGAAGCAAGTTTTCTATCTTGTTGATTTATCGTATGGTATTCCCTCAGCTTTAGGAGCTCTCGATTTTTTAGAAAATAGAATAAGTACGATTAACGCTAATAAATAAGGTAATAAATAATAGAATGCTTTTTGGCCAAATATTGTATCTTTAATACCGTTATTTGGTGTTAGACCTAGCGAAGCAACAAATGTCGGTGCAAAAGCAAAGAAGAAAGCAAAGAACAACGAACAAAAAATAATATTTGTAGCTTTCCAATTTCCGAAAATTTCAATAGCAAGAACTAAGAATCCATAGCCTAAAGCATTTATAGTCCATGTTCCAATTGGCATGCATGAAAAGATAACAAACCCAGCCATAGCCGCTGCAGAACTTCCAATTGCTGTACCTAAATATCTCATTTTTGAAACATTAATACCAACGCTATCAGCAGCAGCTGGGTTTTCACCACAAGCTCTTAATCTGAGTCCAAATCTTGTATTGTTAATAACAAGCCATAAAGCAATTATTGCAAATACTCCAAGTAATATCGAAATATTTAATCCAGAAAAAGCACTATCTATAAATTGATTTCCAGTTTTTATAAGAAGTACTGAAGTAAAAATGTTACTTTGAATTTCTTGTGTATCTTTACCTTGAACAATAACGTTAATAATTACACAAATTGCAACTGCTAATGTATTTAAAGCAGTTCCTACTATTGTTTGATCAGCTTTCAATTTAATTGATACAAACGATAACAGGAAAGAAAATAATAATCCAGCCAATATAGCAACTAATGTAGCTACCATATATACAAAGACTAATCCACCATGTGTAGTAACAAGC
>CAUWDL010000009.1:0-20836 GCA_963557285.1 uncultured Bacilli bacterium
CTAAGCACTCTAAAATTAAACGATTATGATTTCTTATTTATACCTGGAGGACCTCAATATAAAGAATTAGAAAATAATCCAATATTTTTAGAAATCGTTAAACAATTTTACAGAGAGGATAAATTTATTGCAGCTATATGCGCTGGACCAACAATTTTAGGCCATCTAGGCTTATTAAAAGATAGAAATTACACATGTTTTAAAAGTATGAATGAAAATTTTGGTGGTCATTATATTGAAGATTATGTCGTTCAGGATGGAAAACTAATAACAGCAATAAGTGCGGCAGCAACTATTGAATTTGCCTTTAAGATATTAGAAAATATAAAAGGCAAAGATAAAGCAGAACTCGTTAAAAATCAAATATATTATTATTCAAAGAAGTAATTTTATTGAAAATATGTGCAAATTGCACATATTTTATAACAAAAAAGGACAATTCATAGAATGTCCTTTTTTAATTCTTATAAATTTGAGTTAATTTAAAACTGCTAGATAATAATTCTTTTTGCCACGTCTAATAACTAAATATTTATTATATAAAGCAAATGAGTTATCGATTAATTTAATTTCTTCTGTAACTTTTTCACCATTAATACTTACAGCTCCGTTTTTAATAAATTCTCTTGACTCACGCTTTGATTTGGCTGCACCAACCTTAATCAATAAATCTTCTAAGATTAATGGTTGCTCTAAATCAATTTTGATTGAGCCAAATAGTTCTTCGATCGACTCCTCTTTTAATGACTTAAAATCATTTGAGAATAAAGCTTCGCTCATTTTCTTTGCTTCGTTTGCCGCTTCTTCTCCATGAACAATTTTCGTAACCTCATAAGCTAAGTGTTTTTGAGCAATACGAGCACCTAAATTAGCTAAATGTTCTTTTTCAATTGAGTTAATTTCTTCTCTAGATAAGAAAGTAAATACTTTTAAATACTTTACGCTATCTTCATCACTTTGATTAATAAAGAATTGATATAACTTATATGGTGAAGTTAAATTTTTGTCTAAGAATAAAGCTCCATCCTCGCTCTTGCCAAACTTTTTACCATCGCTTCTTGTGATTAAATGAGCTGTCATGCATTCGACGTTAGCTTCATCACCCTCAGTTCTTCTAATGAAATCAAGTCCAGCTGTTAAATTGCCCCATTGGTCATTTCCACCAATTTGAACATTAACGCCATAATTGTCATGTAAATACTTAAAATCATATGATTGTAAAGTCATATAGCAAAATTCTGTTAAAGAAATTCCAGAATCAAGTCTAGACTTAACAATATCTTTATTAAGCATATAGTTAATTGGGAAATTTTTTGCAGTATCGCGTAGCCAGTCTAATAAAGTTACTTTGCTTAACCAATCATAGTTATTTAGGATTATTCCTTTATCAGGATCTGATAAATCTAAAAATCTTTCTAATTGTTTTTTAATGCATTCAGTATTTTCTTTTACTTTATCAGGTGTTAATAAATTTCTTTCTTTACTTTTTCCGCTTGGATCGCCGATCATTCCTGTCGCACCGCCAACTAAAGCAACAATTTTATGACCTGCTTTTTGAAGTCTCATTAAAATAGAAATCATAACGAAATTGCCAATATGCATACTTGATGCGCTTGGATCAAAACCACAATAAATTGTTGTTTTTTTCTCAAACATTTTCTTTAAGGATTCTTCGTTAGAGTATTCTTTAATAAGACCTCTCCAATTTAATTTATCTATAATATTTTCCATAATAAAATCTCCACTACTAATTAATCACGATATTTAATGTAAGTTAATCTTCCATTCTTTTCCACTTGAACAATAGAAATAATTTTATTTTTATTGATAGTTTCTTTTACGCCATTATCAAATTCAACTTCAACATCATTTTCATCGATTTTTTCAATGAATTTTGCCATATTGCCGTTTTTAGATTCTACTTGTAATAAATCATTTTTATGTAAGCCATAATTAACAATACTAATTGCTGGAATACCTAATTGTTTATATCCTTGTAAGCTTCTTAGTTCAATTAAAAATAATCCCATAATAGGTATACCACCGGCTTGTCTTACTAAATCAACCATTGCTTTAGCACTTCCTCCAGTAGCGATTAAATCATCCATAATAATTACTCTATCGCCAGGTTTAATGCTGTCCTTTGGTATTTCTATAGTTGCTTCACCATACTCAAGTTTATATGTTTCTCTGTATCCAACTAAAGGTAATTTACCAGCTTTTCTAGCAAGAACTAATCCTTTACTATTAATAGCAGCTAATGGGCTAGCAAATAAGAATCCTCTGCTTTCAGCTGCAATAATTTTATCCCAATTGTCATAGCTTGGTAATTCTTTATTTAAGTCCATGATTGCTTGATGGAAAGCATTTCCATCAGATAATAATGGGGTAATATCCCTAAATTTGATTCCTGGGATTGGGAAATCGTTAATAGTTCTAATAAACTTTTCGTATAAATCCATTGCAAAACTCCTATATTTTTAAAATCTCGTTGAACCTTTTTTAATATATACACTTTCAAATTTATATTCTTTATCAATTAAATTATTATTAATTAAATCAATTAACATATACATAGCACGTTTTCCAACCTCTTGGAAATCAATATGTAAATTTGAAATTGTAGGTCTAATAATTGAAGAATATTTAGTTCCGATAATCGCAAGAACCTCAATATCTTCTGGCACGCTCAATCCACTATCGGTAGCAGCGTTTAATACCGCCGCAGCGATTGAATCACGATAAGCAATAACATATTCTTTTCTAACATATTTAAATCTTTCTAAAAAATCTTGGTATGTTCTTTGATAGCTGTCATCGCAGTTCATAATATTATATTCTCTGTCATTTTCAAGATGAACCTTGATAAATTGATTTTCGACTCGAGAAAGCAATCTTCCTGCGTTATGGACATGTAAAAAAGTCATTTTTTTATCATTTTTTATGAAGTTATCTTCAATAATACTTTTGATTAGATGTTCATATCCAAATGAGATGCATCCAATTTTACTCGCAACAATATTATTATTAACATCGATAACAGGAACAGCATAATTATTAAAAACTTCCAAATCTTCACCATTAAGTTCGTCATCAAATACAATAACACCATCAACACGAGATTTAATAACTTTTTCTAAACAATTAAGCGCATCTTCTCTACTATGAGATGTTGTATACAAACTAACAGTAAAACCCTTGTCTTTACAAACATCAGTAATACCATTTAACATATTACTGATATAAACATAATTAGCACTAGGAATAATTACACCAATATTAGTTGTTTTATTTGTTGCAAGTGCTTGTGCTAATCCGCTAGGTTTATAGCCAAGCTTTTTAATTGTAGCAAGTACCTTGTTTTTTGTTTCTTCTTTTACCGTTCCTGAATTATTAATAACTCTTGAAACAGTAGCTAAAGAGGCACCACAAGATTTAGCGACTTCATAAATAGTTACACGATCTTTTAAGTTGTCCACTAAGCTACCTCCTTACCTATGTACATTTTACCACTTTAAGATTTTTTTAAAATAGTTTTGAAAATTTTTTCATTAACAATTTCACTTTTTATATTAACAAATAAAAAAATACGATTATAATCGTATTTTTTTCATTATAATCTATGAAAATTTTTACATAGTTCTCATAAAATTACTAATAAGTCCGAAAATCTGTACCTGCTTTGTAGTTATTATTTAATTCTAATAAGCCTCTTTTTCCTTCATAGCCTTCAAGATTCAATTCTCGCCCTGAGCAAAGCATTCCATAACTATCAATTCCAATCAATTTATCAGGAATAATTTGTGCTCCGTTGGGCATAAATGTATATGGCATTGCACATACGCAAATTAAATCTTTTCTGGCATTGAATGCACCACATACAATTTGTAATGGTTCTTTATCACCGACATCCACTGTACAAATATGCAAGTGATCACTATCAGGGTGATCTTCAATTTCTATAATCTTTGCTACTCTAAATCCGCTTTCTTTTTGTAAAGGCATTTTTTCTAATCCCGCATTTTCAATAATGTGATTAATGACATCTAATATTTTTTCATTAACTAAAGGGATAAATCCTTTTGCTTTAATTTTCAAAACTTTAGAAATGTTAAAAATATTAATTCCAATTAATTCATCATTTTTATATAAAATAGTAACATCATCTTTTTTAATTACTTTATTTGGTATTTCAGACGAGGAATTAATTACTATAAGTAAAACATCGCCAATACTTTCATAATCGTAATAAAAAGCATATTTTTCATTTAAAAAGTTGTTCATTCATTTTCCTCAATAACAGTCTTAATTGTATTCGCAGTTTTCTTAAGAATCAAACGTTTAATTTTAATACCTTGATTTTTATATCGTGTTTCAAATTCAGTTTGAGCATCAAAACTTTCTAAAGCATTATAATCTTGAATATTTTCAACTATATCCCATCTATATCGTTCAAATTGTTCTAAAGAATATTCATAAAGACCATCGTTATCAGTTTTAAAGTAAATTAATCCATCAGGCTTAATAATTTTTGCATATTCTACTAAAAATAAATCATGAGTTAATCTTCTTTTCTCATGTCTTTTTTTAAGCCATGGATCGCTGAAATTTAAAAATAATCCTTCAAAAGCATCATTTTGCAAAATATCTCTCAATTTATAAAAGTTACCATAGAATAGTTTAATATTCTTAAGCCCGCTTTCATCGATTTTCTTTAGTGCGATACCGCAAATCGTTGGATTAAGTTCACAAACTAAGAAATTTAGTTCAGGATTTTTTTCAGCTAAACTTAATATGAACTGAGCTTTCCCAGGTCCGATTTCAAGATAAGTTTTTTTGCTTTTTACAAATGTAAGCATTAAGGATGTGGATTCTTCACTATCGATAACAAATTGATTTGTAAAATGAGTATTTAAATATTCAACTGCTTTTGGCTTGTACTTAGTTCTCATCTTTTAATGTTCCTAAAGCATAGATTGCATGAGCATAAATTGGCATAGAATTGTAAAAATCATCTAAATCAATTTTTTCGTTTGCTTCATGAATGTGGTCAATTTTTCCTGGGAAACAGCTTCCAAAAGCTACAGTATTAGTTGCTTCTTTTGCATATGTTCCGCCGCCAATTGCCATTGGCTTATGTTCGGTATCACCAGTCTCTTCAACATATACTTCATAAAGCTTCTTGATAAAAGGTGTTGTTTCTGGATTAAAGTATAAATAAGGTGTTTTTGATAAAACATAAACTGGTAATGGTGAGCATTCTTGAACTTTTTCGATAACTTCATCAGGATTACAGTTTTCTGGATGTCTAAAATTAATAGTCATTGAGAATAATCCTTCATCATAAGAAATCAAACCTACATTATAAGTCGTTACTCCCATATCCTTGCTTTCATATTTAACATGCATATTTTGGCCAAATGGGTCTCCATATTCGTTAGCTAAAAGGGTCAACATTGGATTATTAAAAACATCACCTAAAACACCTAAAGCAATTACGCCACTATTGATTCCAAGTTGTGGTAATGAGCCATGTGCTGCTTTGCCTATAAAGTTAAAAGTATCATCGTTAATTTTTTCATACTTAATATTTTTATGAGACTTTAAATATTCTTCTAATTTTGAAGGTTCATCAACAACTACTGTGGCCTTGTCAATAACACTATTCGAGACAACACCTGCCTTGATAGATTTAACTCCGTTTAAAATAAGTTTTCCTTCATATTTATAATTGCAAATTCCTTTTTCGCCATAAATTAATGGAAAATCGCCATCTGGAGTAAATCCATATGTAGGATTCTCTTTTTTAAGTGTATGGAAATAATATTCTAAACATGATGAGCCACGTTCTTCATCGCCACCCAAAACTAATTTAACTCTAAAATTTTTAATTAAGCCATTATCTTTTAAAGCTTTTAAAGCATAATAACTGCTAATACCAGGACCTTTATCATCACTAGTTCCACGACCATACATTCTGTTTTCTTTTTCATCAATATAAGCGCTAAATGGATCATGTTCCCAGTTTCCACTTACAGGGACAACATCTTGGTGAGCAAAAATTCCAATTAATCTTTCACCTTCTCCACAAGATATCTCAATGCAGCGTCCATCACACATATCTACATTAAAGCCGTCTTTTAAGGCTAAATCTTTTAAAAATTTAAAACAGTCATGAACACCTTTTCCGTATGGCATTTCATTTGTAACTGTATTTTTATCAAATACGCTATTAATTTTTATGTCTTTTATAAGTGTTTCTAATGCGTCTTTTTTATAAGGTTCACATATCTTTTTAAAATCTATCATAAGCACTCCTTTAATCATGTTATATTATATAACATAGGACGCCACTTATTTAATAAAAGAATAGTTACTTTATATAAAATAATGATAAGATTGTCGCACAAAGAGCAACAACAATAACAGCAACACAAGCAATTAATGCTATAACCAATTTTGAATTTAATTTTATTTCACCTTCTCCAACAACTTGTACAACATTAAGTTTGTAAAAGTTATTTGGCATTTTTTCGTAAACATACAATGAAGAAATTGCTGGTACTAAAACAATTGAAGCAGCAGTTTCACAAACTGTACCAGGTGCAATAAATGCCAGTATGAAGTTTCCAAAAGAGCCAAAGAGATTTTCATTAGCCTCTATAATCGCTGTCATATAAAGCAATTCGCTAATTTTAAATATATCTAAGTATCCAAAAATATATAAACATACGAGTGTTAAAAATGTATGGAAAAGAGTTAAAATTCCTGCAATTGGTGCACAAATCATTAAAAAATTCTTTTTGTCAACTTTATTTCTGAAATAATCAAAGATAGCGCCACTAATAAATCCAAATAAAATTCTTGGCAAAATGCTAACGAATGGATTTAAAAATAGATAATTAATAGTACCTGGTTGAGACAGTGCCATTAAAAGTGAAAGTACTCCAAAAAAGAGTCCATACAAAGCGCCTTTCCACTTGCCAAAAATCATTGCCCCAATTAATACTAATACATGAATTGTTGTAAAACTTATATATCCAGGAGGTATAGTGATATATCCTAAATTTGGTATGTATGAAAAAGCAATAATTAACGCTAAAAATAACGCGTTAACGCTTATATCCATAAGTATTCTTCTATTTTTCATTTTTTGTCTCCTTGTTAATTAAATAAATTTGATACAAACCTTTTAAAACTAAATTTTCATCATAATCAAAGCAAACTATTTCATCTTTGATTTCTTCTGCAAATCCACCTGTAAGAACTCTTTTAAGTTCATAACCTAGTTCTTTTTCCATTCTTCGAGCAAATTCGCTTACCATGTAGGCTTGTCCAAAGACGATTCCAGATTGAATGCAATCTTTCGTATTCGTACCAATTATTTTATTAGGAGCAACAATAGGTGTTTCTAATAATTGAGCAGTATTACCAACTAATGCTTTTAGTGAGATTTCCATCCCAGCAGTAATAACACCACCAACAAAATATCCATTCTTATCTACAACATATAATTTTGTAGCTGTGCCTAAGTCAGCAACTACAAACGGATAATCAACTATTGTTTTAGCACCAATAGCACCAGCAAGCATATCGCTTCCAAGTTCGTTTGGGTTATCAATTTTGATTGGCAATTTTGTCTTCAATTTTTTTGACAAAATCATTGGTGTGACATTAAAAGAGTCTTTTATAGCATCTCTTAATAAAGGTGTTACTAAAGGAACTACGCTACTAATAATTGTGCCATCTACTTTCCCTTTTACCAAGCTCGTTAGTGATAAAGCATATTCATCACTTGACTTATTCCTATCGGTTTTCAGTTTAAAAACTTTGACCACCTGGTCATTTTCAAACAATCCGATTTTAATTGATGTGTTTCCACAATCTACACATAAAATCATAAAATCTCCTCTACAGTCTTAAAAAAGTACCGTGACATTACATAATGCGCTATTAATTAAAGCACTTTTAGCAATTAATTCAAAGAAAAAAGTAGAACATAGTTGATATTATAATCTACTAGTTCTACTTTTTTCACATTAAGCTACTACTATTGAAACAATTTTGTTTTTAATAACAATAACTTTTTTAATATTTTTATTATCAATATATTTTTTTACGTTTTCACTAGATAAAGCGAGTTCTTTAATCGTTTCTTCATCTTGGTCTTTATTAACTTCGATGGTATCTCTTACTTTTCCATTAACTTGAATTGCCATTTTAACAGTGGATAATGTTGTCTTAGATTCATCAAAAGTTGGCCATGTAGTATATGTAATCATGTCTTCATGATGCAAGAATTTATGATAAATTTCTTCGCCAACAAAAGGGCAAATACAATCAAACATTTTTACAAAATTTTCTAAATAAGGAACGTATATTTTTTTCGCTTTATACACTTCATTCACAAAAATCATCATTTGCGAAATCGCCGTATTAAATTGTAATTTTTCAAAATCTTCAGTTACTTTCTTAACAGTAACATTATAAATATAATCTAAACTGCCATCGTTTTCAGTTACAAACTTAGACGTCATTTCTGGATTTTCAAAAATTCTATAAACTCTATCTATAAATTTTCTAGAACCTTCTAAACCTGTTGTAGACCATGGTAAACTTGCTTCTAAAGGTCCCATAAACATTTCGTATAGTCTAAGTGTATCTGCACCATATTTTTCAACAATTTCATCAGGATTAATTACATTGCCTCTTGATTTAGACATTTTTTCACCATTTGGTCCAAGAATCATTCCTTGATGAAATAATTTTTTAAATGGTTCTTTGCAAGAAACTACACCCTTATCATATAAAAATTTATGCCAGAATCTTGCGTAAAGTAAATGCAAAACCGCGTGTTCTTGGCCTCCGATATATAAATCTACTGGTAGCCAGTGATCTAAAAGTTTTTTATCGCCGATAACATTATCATTATGTGGATCAATATATCTAATGTAGTACCAGCAACTGCCAGCCCATTGTGGCATTGTATTAGTCTCTAATGTAACTGGTCTTCCATTAATTGTTGTATGTAGCCAATTAGTCGCATTGGCTAAAGGAGACTCGCCAGTACCACTTGGTTTATATTCATCTAGCTCAGGCAATGTTAATGGCAACATATCATCAGGTATTCTAATCAATTCTTTTGTGTCATCTACGCAAGCAATCGGAATTGGTTCGCCCCAATATCTTTGGCGTGAGAATAACCAATCTCTTAATTTGTAATTAACTTTATAATTGCCTGCACCAATTTCAACAAGTCTATCTGTAATAGCTTTTTTAGCTTCCTTAATATTTAATCCATTAGCAAATTCGCTATTTATGTGTTTTCCATCTTCAGTAAACGCGCATTTACTAACGTCAGATTCAATAACTTTATTAATTGGTAAATTATATTTTTTTGCAAAGGCATAATCTCTTTCATCGTGTGCTGGAACAGCCATAACTGCACCGCTTCCGTAGCTTGCTAAAACATAATCAGCAATAAAAATAGGAATTTCTTTGCCGTTAATTGGGTTGATTGCGTATCTTCCAATAAATACACCAGTCTTATCTTTATTTAGTTCAGTTCTATCTAAATCAGATTTGTGAGAGACTTTTTCTATATATTCTAAAGCCTCTTTTTCACACTCTTTGGATAGAATTTCTTTTACTAAAGGATGTTCAGGTGCTAAACAGCAATATGAGCATCCAAACAATGTGTCAGCTCTAGTAGTAAAAACTTTAAATGTTTTATCTGAATCTTTAATTTTAAATATTACTTCAGTTCCTTGGCTTTTTCCGATCCAATTTCTTTGAAGTTCAATAGTTGATTGTGGCCAATCAAGACCTTCTAAATCATTAGCTAATCTATCTGCGTATTCAGTTATTTTTAACATCCATTGCCTCATTGGTTTTCTAATAACTGGATAGCCACCTCTTTCAGATTTGCCATCAATTACTTCTTCATTAGCTAAAACAGTTCCTAATTCTGGACACCAATTTACAGGTTTATAGTCCACATAAGCTAATCCGTCGTCAAACATTTTAGCAAAAATCCATTGTGTCCACTTATAATATTTAGGATCACATGTCATAATTTCACGATCGTAATCATAAGAAAATCCTAAAGATTGAATTTGTCTTCTGAAATTAGAAATATTTTGCAAGGTAAATCCTTCAGGATGTTTATTCATTTTCATCGCAAATTGTTCAGCAGGTAATCCAAAAGCATCCCATCCTATTGGATGTAAAACATTGAATCCTTGCATTCTCTTCATACGACATACAATATCAGTAGCTGTATATCCTTCAGGATGTCCAACATGTAAGCCTTGTCCACTTGGATAAGGGAACATATCTAATGCATAATATTTTGGCTTAGAAAAATCACTGGTATCACAACGATATTCTTTGCGCTCAAGCCAAATTTTTCTCCACTTTTCTTCAGTTATTTTATGATCGTACATATAGATCCTCCAAAAAATAAAACGTCCTTAAAACATCTTTATGTCTAAGGACGTAATTTACGCGGTACCACCTTAGTTCGTCCCATTGGACGCACTTAATTAATTTATTTAATAAGATGTGAGACTTTAAGAATTATTACTGATTTTCACCAACCATCAGTTCTCTAATAAATAATTTCTTAAATTATTCATCTATATAATATTACAAGCAACTCTTATAAAGTTCAATGTATTCTAAGCAAGATTTCTTCCAACTATGGTCACATGTAATAGCATTTAATCCCATTCGTTCGAATTCTCTTTTATTAGTCTTGTATAATAGTAAAGTTTGGGCAACTGTTCTAATAGCAGCAGATATTGAATATTCATCAAAACCAAAGCCATTAGCAACATCGCTATTATCATTGCAATAATCAAAAGGTATGATACTGTCTTTTAAACCACCAGTTCTTCTAACTATCGGTAACGTTCCATATCGTTGTGCAATCATTTGTCCTAAGCCACATGGTTCAAATGCACTTGGCATAATAAAGAAATCACTCGCGACATAAATTTTATGTGCTAACTCATTATTGTATCCAATATAAATTTTGCAATTCTTTGGATATTTAGAATATAATTCATTAAATTTATCTTCAGCGTTCTTATCTCCACTTCCAACTAAACAGAATGTAGCCCCACAAGAAAGAACAAATTCCGCCATAGCAAGAATTAAATCAATGCCTTTTTGGTCGGTTAATCTTGAGACAACCGAATACATTGGTTTTTCACAATCCAAGCCAAATTCTTTGCAAAACGCAACTTTATTAGCTCTTTTTCCTTGTTTTCTATTTCTATTATTAAATTTTACATAGATTAAAGGATCTTTACAGTGATTAAATTCTTTATAATCCATGCCGTTAATTATTCCTTTAAAATCATTTTTTCTTAAGCAAAGATCGTAGCATAATCCTTTGCTGCCTTCAGGAGTAAGAAGTTCTTCTGCATGCGTTGGTGAGACAGTAGTAATTCTATTTGCATATCTAATTCCAGCTTTAAGCGTTGAAACTTGATCGTCTAATCTAACGTATCCTTTTTCATATATACTATAATCAAGTTCATATAAATCGTATAGACTATTAGGATTAAAATATCCTTTAAACATAGGATTATGTATAGTTAAAACTGTTTTAACATTTCCTAATTTAGGATCGTTTTTATATTTTTCTACTAATAAGCATGGCAACATTCCTGTTTGCCAATCATGGACATGTAATATATCGATATTTGTTGGAAGTTTTTTCATAAGTTCTATGACAGCTAAATCAAAGAAAGCGAATCGTTCACCATCATCATAATATCCATATAAACCACCATCACGATTAAAATAATAATCATTGGCTATAAAATAATAATCAATATTATCAAAAACTAAATGATAGACATCAGTTTGAATATGTCTCCAATTCATTTTAACTTCGATTGTATATAAAAATTTAATTTTATACTTACTATCTACTCCATGGTAGTAAGGTACAACAATAGAAACATGATTTCCTAACTTACTCAATTCACTGGTTAATGAATAACTTACATCTCCTAAACCACCTGTTTTTGAAAATGGTAAGCATTCACTTGTAGCCATTAAAATTTCCATATTAAACATTTACTCCTCGAGGGAAATATAAAGGGTTTTCCTCTGTTCCTTCAACATCACTCTTTGATTGAAAAGTAACACGCTTATCACAAACTACATTCTTTAAATGAACGCCAGCTTTCACAATTGAGTGTGTAAATAAAATACAATTTTCTACAACTGCACCTTCTTCGATAGTGACATCACGAGAAATAATAGAATTCTTAACTGTTCCATCAATTCGAGCGCCATTAGCAATCAACGATGAAATAACTTTGCAATTTGGACCATATAATACTGGTCTTGAGTTATGTGTTGTTGTATAGAAATTCCATTCAGGATCATTTAAGAACTCATTTAATAATTCTGGATGATGTATAAATTCCATACTACATTTAAAATAAGATTTAAGCGAATCAACATGCATAATTGTGCCATCGAATTTTATAGCGTGAATTTTACTAACATATCTTATACAGTATTGTAAAATTTCGCGAATCGAATAGCCAATAGAAATCGAATCGCTTAATTCTAATAATTGTTTTAAGAAAGCTTTATCAATAACAAGTGTGTTTATAGATACATCTGCTTCTTTATGTCCAGTTGATAGATATTCCTTTTGAATATCTCCTAAAGAATCAATCACGAATTTTGGAGCTAACGAATAATCAGCTCCATCTTCTACGTGAGTATAAACAAGTGAACATAATCTTCCACTATTTTTATGTTCTTGAATAATTTTTCTATAATCAACTTTTTTAACAAACGATGGGTCAGTAATTACTACATATTTTAATTTATCATCATATAAAAAATAGTCATTGCCTTTAATGTTATTTAAATCTGTATTATAGACAGGATTTAAAGTTCCTTTTTCATTTATAAAAAGTGATAAAAAGCCAGTTTTCGGATTAGATAAATATGCATTTGGATTAGCAATATGCTTATTTATACTATTTGGATGATCCTTAACTAAAATACCAATATTATCAATTCCACTATTTGAAATATTAGATAAAGAAAAATCTATAAAAGCATATCTACCTAAAAAGGTAGTTGAAGCTAAAGGGCGATCTTTAGTTAATAGTCCAAGTCCATTTGTTGAATAGCAATCTATTAAAGCAACTACATCGTTCATTTTTGAAGGCTCCTTTCATAATCAATTAATACAACCGAATCTTTGTCTTTATTAATTTGCTCTCCATCCTTAATTTGAGCATTTGGGCCTATAATAGCATTATTAACAACTACATTTTTGCCTATTCTTACACCAGGCATAATGACTGAACGATTAACAATAGCACCTTCTTCAATAGTAACTTCATTTGATATAACAGATTGGGTTACTTTTCCTTTAATAATCGCGCCTTGATTTATTAAAGAATCGCTTATTATAGCTTTAGGTCCAATATATTGTGGAGCGCTATGAGTGTCCTCACTGTATACTGTTGGAAATTCATCAAAATTAATAGTTTCATCATTTAAATTCGATGGAAGTAATTCCATATTAGCTTGATGTAAACTATCAAGTGTTCCAACGTCTCTCCAATATCCATGGAATCTATAAGCAAATAATTTTTTATTATCAGCTAACATATTTGGAATAATATTTTTTCCAAAATCATGTTCACTCTTAGAATCTTTTCGATCAGCAATAAGAGCTTTCCTTAAATCTTTATATGTAAACACATAAACACCCATAGAAGCAAGATTGCTCTTCGGTTCTTTTGGTTTTTCTACAAACTTAGTAATTCGATCTTTTTCATCAACTTCTAATATTCCAAATCTAGAAGCTTCTTTCCGATCGACTTCCAAAACACTAATGGTACAAGTAGCATTATTTTTAATATGTTGCTCGATCATCTCGTTATAACTCGTTTTATAAATATGATCGCCACTTAAAATTAAAACGTATTCTGGCTCTTCTTCATCTAAAAAATCAAGATTTTGATAAATTGCATCAGCGGTACCTTCATACCAATTAGCACCTTCTTCAGTTTGTCTTGGTGGTAAGGTAGAACATTTACCATTTACACCATCAAAACCCCACGTACTTCCGTTGCCAATATAATTATTTAAAGCAACTGACTCATATTGAGTGAGAACTCCACAGCAGTCAATGTCACTATTAGCAACATTGGATAATGAAAAATCGATAATACGATACTTACCACCAAAATAAACTGCTGGTTTTGCAATTTTCTTTGTTAAAGCGTGTAAACGTGTTCCTTTACCGCCAGCAAGAATCATTGCAATAACTTTTCTAGCCATAAAACCCCTCCGAAATATATTTTAATGTTTTAAAAGAATTAATTAGAAGCTTGGTTATTTGGTGTGTCTTTTTCAAACAATCCAACACAACTTCTATTTTTATCTCTTAAAACAATTAAAGTCTCATCGACTAAAGGCGAAATGTCTGGAACTTTATCACTTGGAGCACTTAAAATAACTTGTAAATTAAATTTCTTTAACAATCTTATCGCCTCAGTCATTCTTGTTTTATCCATTTTTGAGAATGCTTCATCAAAAACAATCAATCTCACTGTGTTGCCTAATTCGCCTTCATTATTAATATGATAGAGTTGAGCGAAAGAAGCTAAAACAGATATATAGAATGGGGTTTGTGTTTCACCACCACTCTTCTTTTTAATCATTTTCGATAATCTTTGTTCATCACCAGTATCTTTATTATAGACTATTAAATCAAAATCTAAATAGCTACGATAATCAGTAAATTTTCTAACATTTTCTTCTAATAAGCCGCCTTTTGTGCCATCTCCGACATCGACAATTTGCTTAAATAGGTCTTCCATAACATCTTTATATTTTTCAATGAAAGCAGAATCATCCTTACCTGTTTCAAGTATAGAATCATCTTTTAACATATCATAATATCTTTTATACACCAAAGAAGGCTTAACAGTAAATCTATATGTATCTTTGCCAAAGCTTGATTGCTTTAAAGCGAGATTTAAATTTTCAATTTGATCTTCGACATCACCAATAGCCTCTCTTAAGCTAAAGATAAAATCATCTTTAAATTGCTTTGTTGCTTTTTCATACGAATCTTGAATTTTTTCACGATAGTCAGGCAATCTAACGTCTCTAAATTCTATAAGTTCATCTTCAAATTGTTTATTATCATCACTTTCAGCATCATAACTTAAATGATAATCTTGTAAATAATCCCTTCTAAGTTTAATAAGCTGATTTTTCATATTGTTTACTAAATATTGTAAACGTGAAAATTCAAGATTTGCTTCTTGAAAAATTTCAAATGTTCTTTTTCCTTCATCTACTTTCGCTTCGAAAGCTGGTAAAGCAACTTCATTTATAAAGCTAGGTTCATAGTTCGAAACTAATGAATCTTCTTTAGCTTTTGCGATTTTTTGCTCATTTAAAATCTTTTCATTCGAAATAGATTCAATATCTTTTTGTAAGTTTCCTTTTTCAAGGATCAATCTGTCTTTCAAATCATGAATTGATTTAATGTCATCTTCAACATCGTTTAATTTATTGTCTAAAGATTCACTCAATGGAGTATCGCTATTATTCAATTCTCTTTCAATATAGTCATAGTTATTTCTTAATCCAGGTAAATCTCTAACATCTTTTAATAAATTCAAAATATTATCGATTTCAGTTAACGTAATAACATCTAATCTATTTACTTCATCAATAATAGACTTAATTTTCTTTAGATAAGAACTATTTTGTGAAATTTGATTTAGTTGTTGTGTCTTTTGGTCTATAAATCTATCCGCAACATTACGACCTATGAAACTATCAAAATATAGTTTTGGATTAATTTTCGATAAAGAAAAATTTCTATAAATGTCGCACTCTTTAGTGATGCCATTTCCAGATTCTCTTGCCTCTTGTGTGGAATCAGATTTATGAAGACGACCTATTAAGAAATTAGCATATGCTCTTGCGCCTTCATGATCAGTAACTATTTCTTCAGCTAATGAGCCACTTTCACATTTAAAGTTTCTAGCTACGATTTTTTCAACATCAACTAAAGCAGTTCCATAGAATTTAAAATCATCTAGTAATCTTCTTAAAATTTTATATGCAGCATCATAATATTTTGGTGCTACAAATAAATTGAATTTTTGTCCAAATAAGAACCCTTCAACTGCATTAGACCAACTTAAATCATTAATATCAATTAAGTCAGCAAAAATAGAAACTTCAATATCTTTTCCAAATTGTGCTTTTAATATTTCTTCAAGACGTTTTTTAATAAGAACTAATCTATTATCATATGGCTTAGTTCCATTTTTCATTTCAACTTCTTGCGTTCTCAAATCTCTAACATCTTTATCTAAATTTTGAATCGTTTTGCTGAGTCCAGCAGAAAGCTCTGATGCAGCATTTTTAAATAAAGAAATAGAATCTCTAAATTCCAATAATGACTCTTTATTAAGTTTTGTTATATCAGACAAATAATTTTCTCTAAAAGAGACTGTAATTCCTTTTATTTGCTTTGCCTTAGCCTTTAATTCTTCGATATCAGCAATTGTATCTTCACTTAACAATTGGCTATTTAAAGTTTCGAAATTTTGAGCGATATTGTCGGTAGAGTTGTAATAAGAATTAATGTATCTATTTAAAGTATTTTTTACTGAATCAACATTAGAATTAATACGTTCAATTTGTTTAACAATATCTTTTTTATCTTTTTTAAGATCTTCAGTGATTCTGAAAGTATCATTATTAGCTTTGTCCATAATGATATTATTCTTTTTACGTTCAAGATCTTCTAAATTTGATTGAAATTCTTTTAATTCAGACTCAATTTCTAATATTCTTTTTTTATTATTTTCAATTTGCTTATTATAATTCTTTAATTTTTCATAACTTTGTTCAAGTTGACATCTTTCAAGAATGTATTTCGTAGCATTGAGATTATTTTTTTGCTTGTTATAAAGATTATACGCTTGAGAAATCTCCTCAAGTCTATTAACTCTCTTTTCAATATTTAACGCTTCTACTTCAAGCTTTTTATATTGAACAATATTATCTTGTAATGTTCCAATGTTAATATCTTTTTGTGGATCACATACATAATTAGTAATAAATTCTGTGATATTAGAAATAGGTGAAAAAGATGTTGCACGTTTAAATAAATCAAAATAACGTTGTTTTAATCCACCAAATTTTCTTTTTAAAAATTCTTGATATAGCTTATTTGTATCAAAGAATTGATAACCATCTTTTCCATAGTTTTCGTTTAAGAATTTAGACAAAGTCTTATATTCCATCGGTATATTATTTTCAATAAACTCATTTTGTGGAATACCAGAATTAATATAGAAGAAATGGTGATCATTGCTTCCATCATCAAAAGTGTCGAAAACAACACCCATAGTAAAATCTTCATTGTTTAGATCGTCGTGAAATTGAAGAGCAATGTAAGATGTAAATCTACCATTACGTAAATATTTAAATCCTCCATCATTAGTATCGCCTAATTCACCACGAAGATACCCTGACAACGTACGGGCACTTTTTTCGCTAGCCGCTTTATTAAAGAAGTTGCCAGATGTATTGCCTAATAAAACAACTTGAAGAGCATCGATGAGTGTAGATTTACCACTACCATTTAATCCTGTTAAAAAAACTATTGGTTTAATATCAAAACATTCATTCCAAAAATAATGCCAATTAATAATTTTGACTTTAGTTAAGAGTTTCACTTAATAAGTCCTCCTTTTTGTCTTCTTGAGATTTCATTTCATCAAGAGCATTTGACATTGCGACAATTTTATCATTGTCAAGCGCATACACAATTGAAGGCAAAATATAAAATGAAACATTTCCTTCATCATAACTGCCACTGACTTTAGAAATAATATTGTGATTAGCTAAAAATCTTAATGAACGAGCGATTCCTCTGCCTGTTAAATTTTTGTTTTGTAATTTAATTCCGTCATCTTTCATTAACTTAATTAATCCAGGAGTAGTTAAATATATTGCTTGAGTTGTAGTATTTGATTCACTCTTTTCATTTTCGTAAATTAATCTTAATGTAAATAAAATCAAACTAGTTTCTCTATCAAGTCTAATTCTATTTTCCGTATTCATATTATTTAAAGCAATAACACCTAAAATATAGTCTTTTTCAATAATCCATCCTGAATACTTCAAATAATCATTGATAATATCAAAATATCTTTCAATATATCTATAATCTGGATTTATTCTAATAATTTTTTCTTTAGTATCAAAAACATCACGTACAATAAACCCTTTAAGTAATAGTTTATTAACAATAGTAGCAAACTCAGATTGATCGCCTGCAGGCATTTTTAAGAATTCTTCACTGAACATGCTTTTACTCCTTCCTTATAAATCTAAAATTAGGAACAATATATCCGTAAGTGTGTACTCTAGATTTGTCAATTTGTTCTACATCATAGAAACAATCTTCTTCGTCTTTTTTAATAACTGCTAGTATTAAGCAAATCATCGCATCAAAATTGACTAAAGGTATATCTCTAACATTAATTTCATTCTTATTGCCAAAAGCTTCACCCATAAATTCATAGATTTTTTCATCAGTAAATGTAGTATTGGTTTGGTCTAAGAAATTGTTCATCAAGAAGTCTGTAGCATCCTCAAATGTTACAAGTTCCATTGGAACACCTTCTTCTCTTATTTTTCTAAGTAAAGGAAGTGTCACAGAATCGCTATTAATATAGCCTTGTTCATAAAAATAAATGCTGTCTTGCATCTTTGATAAAACACTTGTAACCGTTTTAATACGCCCTTCGTTTAAATTCTTGGCATATATCTTCATAATGTTTTCAAGATAGCCCTTAATAGTTTTGTCGCTATTATTTAAATAAAGAATTTTATTAGCACTACTCTTAGTATAAGCGTTATTTTCTTTATCGATATTTGCGATTGTAGAATTTAACTTTTCATAAGTATCAGTAATAAAATTAATTTTTTCAATTACTTCCTCTTCAATAACCTTTCTTTCGACAGTAGGATAAGCCAACATAGCTTGTGAAATTAATTTTGTACGGATCTCACTAGAATTAAGCCAATTATCTAAAATTTTAATAATTGGTCTTTTAAATTTTGTTACACTATCAAACGTTTTTAATGGATGATAGTATCGATCACTTATTTTGTTTTTGTAAACGTCAAAGTAATCATGCAAGACTTTATTAGTGTCAAAAAGTTTAGAAAGTCTATTTTGGAAAATTCTGATAGAATGACTAATCGTTATCAACTCAACTTTTAATTTTTTAGTTGTTTCATAGCAGCGAGCTAATGTTCCATACATTAAATCATCTTGTTCTTCATCTTCAAGTTTAAGTTCACTATATGTGGAATGCACATAACCAATATATGGGCTTTCTTCGTCAGATATAATATCTTTAAACGCCTTTAAGATAATAATTGAGTACTGTGGCAAAACAATGCCTTCCTCAAAAGTTTCAGGGTCCATCATGATATCAATCCAACCTGTTTCTTCTAGTCTTCTAACTATAAAAGAACTTTTTCCTGATGCAGTATCACGTAAAAGAGCATCATCTTGAGTTGAATCGAACTCTTCGTCATCATAACTAAACTCATCCAATTCCTTAGACTTATCTTTTAAAGTCTTAATAAAATCACTCTTTTTAATAAATGATTCTTCACTTTCGAGCAAATTAAATAATACAAGTAAACTATCAAGATAGATCGCACGATTCTTGCCCGCAAATAATGCAAAATAATTCTCTGGAATGATATTAAATAAGTTCATAATTATACGTTAAAATTATAACATTAGTTTATAAAATCTTGAATAAATAAATGCTAATTTTTTTAAACTTTTTTCGCTTTTTGCAAAGAATTCAAAATCATCAAATCTAGATTACTTATTATTATTTTTTAAGATTTCATTGAATTGATTTATAAGTTTCTATAACTTATAATTTTGTTATGAACGAAAAAATAATTAAGCCAGCAAGAAAATCTATTTTTAAAACAATCTCAATTTTTTCAATTGTAATGCTTATAGTACTTTATGCTGCATTTTCATCAAGATTCGCTTGGATATATGGCTCAAAGGAAAACTTCAATAGTTATTTAACTCAAGATTTAATTGTAATAGCTGTTTGGGCTGGAATCACCATCTTATCAACATACGTTATGTTAAAGTTAAATTTTTACACAATTACTAATTCTGAGATAATTCATCATAAACTTGGAAAAGAAGTTTCATACTCTTTCGCTAATATTTTATATATTGACGAAGAATATACTAAAAAACACAAAACACTATTATTCTATTTAAATAATGGAAAATCTATATTTTTAGTTTTGGATAAGGAAGGAGAAATACTAAAAGCCATAAATAAAAATTGTCATAATCTTATGACTCGTCAAGCATTTCATGAAAAATTTCCTAGAATTAAACTATAGTCTAGAAGAAAATACTTTTTATATCCTCTTCATTATCACAAGTAAAATAAACATTATAAATTTTATTATTTTATAAAAAAACTTTTTTAATCCATATTTATGCAATTTTGCACTCCATTTTTTATATATTTTAATTTTTAACTTTACATTCTTCCTTTTTTTATGTTATTATTAAACACGCGATTTGAAAGGAGGCAACGAATATGTCAAGATTTTGTCCTGTTACTGGTAAAGGTCCTTTAAGTGGAAATAACCGTTCACACAGTTTAAGAGCAACAAGAAGAAGATGGGATGTTAATTTACATACTTATAGAGTCGAAATCGATGGAAAAGTTTGTAAAGTTAGAAT
>CAUWDL010000010.1:0-20014 GCA_963557285.1 uncultured Bacilli bacterium
GGACTATCATCAATATAATATACTTTAGAATATCGTTCGATTAAAGAGATGAGTTCTTCGTGTTTATTTTTTGCTTCTTCTAAAGTCATAGAATTTACCCTTTCTTTGATAAAGCCTTATGAGACCCTAATAGTCTTTTTGTTCCAAAATCTAAGAAATCAATTGTGACAATATCTCCATCAACATGTTTAACAATTCCTTCACCGAATGTTTTATGAATAGCTTTGTCTCCTTCATGCCAAGTAATATTGTTTCCAGGATTAACATTTAAGAAATTGCTGTTACTATCATGCGATGATTGTTTTCTAGCGATTCCGCTTCCTGTTGAATATTTGTCGATATCATATTTATATAATCTACGTCCATTATCTTGATTAGCTGCGCCTCTAAATGAAAAGCTATAAACTGGTAATTCTATTCCTGCTTCTTTAATAAAACTCGATGGTTGATTATCACATTTCGTGGTGTAATTATATTCTCTATTTAATGTTACAAAAAGTTTTTTCTTTGCTCTAGTAAATGCAACATAAGCAAGTCTTCTCTCTTCCTCTAAACCTTTTGAATTTCTCTCGTTTAAAGCTCTTGAGTTAGGGAATACCCCTTCGTTAAACCCAATAACAAATACATAATTAAATTCAAGGCCTTTTGCAGTATGAACAGTCATCAAGCTAACTTTATCACTATTATCCATATCATCTTGGCTTGTTAATAAAGTAACATTTTGTAAATATTCATCGAACGTTGAATCTTGATTATTTTTTAAAAAGTTTCTAACATCACCAATTAAAGCATTAACGTTTTCTAAAGCATCAGTATCTTCTTCGGTTTCTTCTAAATAATCGTAGTATCCTATTTCGCTCAAAAAGTCGCTTAAAACTTCACTATATGCTTCTGTGTTTTCAGAAAGTTTCTTCTTATATTTATTAATTACCTCGCAAAGTGAAGTTAATTTTACTTTCATTGATTCTTTTAACTGAGTTTTGTATTCATAAATAGAATTAGCATAATCATACAAAGATAAGCCATATTGTTCAGATTCATCTTTTAAAGTTTCTATAGTTTTATCACCAATACCTCTACGTGGAACATTAATAATTCTATCGAACGAAACATTATCTTTTGAAGTAACAAACAATTTAAAATAAGCTAAGCAATCTTTAATTTCTTTTCTTGAATAGAATTTTAATCCACCAAAAACATTATATGGAATTTGGTTCATTGCAAGCGCGTTTTCAAATTTAAGTGATAAATAACTAGAGCGATATAAAATAGCAAAATCTTTATAAGAGATAGAAGGATCATTTTTCATGATCTCTTTAATTGAAGCGCATACAAATTGAGCTTCAAGAATGCCAGTGTCAAAATTTTTGATAGAAACTTTATCACCACTTTTATTAGTAAAAAGATCTTTTTTTAATCTATCTTTATTATTCGCAATTAATTTATTTGCAACACTTAAAATTTCATTTGTTGAACGATAATTTCGATTTAAAATTATCGTTTTTAATGGGTGATAAACTTTATCAAAATCTAAAATGATTCTTTGATTTGCACCACGCCATGTATAAATAGTTTGATCTGGATCGCCAACAACATAAAGATTTGTGTTTGGCCCAACTAAGTTAGATAAAAGTTTAAATTGCAAATCATTAGTATCTTGAAATTCATCAATCAAAATATCGTGATATTTGTTGCTATACCTTTCTCTAACTTCTGGAAAATTCTCTAAAATTTTAAGAGCATATATTAATAAATCATCGAAATCTAATGCTTTAGCTTCATTTTTAACTTTTTCGTATTCAACAAAGTATTTAAAAAGCACTCTATCAAAATATACTGCATTTTGATCAATATCACTTGGTAATTTTCCACTAGATTTATTAAAAGAAATGTAACTTTTTGCCTCTGAATTTTTGGCATCACCCCTCTTATAGCCTAATTTTGTACCAATATCTTTGATGATCCTCATTTGGTCATCATCGTCATATATAATATAGTTTCTAGGAAACCCTAATAAATTAATTTCACTACGTAAAAATCTTGCACACCAAGAATGGAATGTTGAAATTGTTAAACCGTGTAAATCATAACCAGGTAAAAGAGCATAGGTTCTTTGATTCATTTCTTTTGCAACTTTATTTGTAAAAGTAATAGCAAGAATAGAATTTGGTAAAACATGAAATTTTTCAATTAAATAAGCGATTCGATATGTTAAAACTCTAGTTTTTCCGCTTCCAGCTCCAGCAATAATTCTTAAAAATCTTTCAGAAGCACTAACAGCTTCATATTGTTTTTCATTTAATTCATTTATATAATCCATAGCCTTTGAATTATAACATTTTTAAGGCTTTATATTAACGACAAAACACCATTTTTTAATACAAAAATTTTACATAAAATAAATAGCGATACGTTTTGTAAATTTATCCATACTTATCTAAATATCAAAAATAATATAACTAATTTTATATATTGTATAAATATCTCTTTCATGATAAAGTTTATAAGGTTTATAGAGGTTAAAAAATGACTCGTATTTATAATGATAAAAAAGTAAACGGAAAAAAAGATGACGCACGTGTTATAAAATCAAAAAACAATCTATCAAAAGCGCTAACTGAATTATTAAACGAAAAGCCTTATGATTCTATAACAGTTAAAGATATATATACAAAAGCAAATATTTCAAAATTGTGCTTTTATAATAATTTCTTAAATAAAGATAATTTAATGATTTATATTTTAAAACAAACAACAGACAATGCACTAAATAGCGTTAGACAAAATTATCAAAATAAAGGTATTACTCTACTTGAATATAGTGATATTATTCATTCCTTATTTAAAATGTTTTTTTCTCAAGATAGTATTTTTAGAAAAGCTATTTCAAAAGATATAAATAAGAGTTTGTATACTTTAGTATATAACTTTATAAAAGATACGATCCCTTCGTTATTAATTTGCAATGCTCAATCATGTTTTGAAGATATTCCTTACGAATTAATTGTCGCTTATTACGCAAGTGCTCTTACAGGAGTTTTATACATAGGAGCTCAAAGCAAAAAATTAGAGAATAATCCGAATTTCATCGATAACATCGCTGCTTTAGCGATTTCAACATTACTATCTAAACCGCATATTCTATAATTTAAAACAAAAACACCATACGCATATAATATGGATAAGGGTAAGGGGCGTATGGTGTTTTTAACAATGTTTTTTATAACGTCATAAATATTGTTATCAATAAATATAATAGATAGCTAAATAATGCGACGTTAATTAACATTAAGATAATAAATAAAACTAATTTTCTCTTTTTCTTTTTTAATTCTAAATCTTCTGGAGAAAGAGGAACCTCAACTTTAGAATCTCTAACCGATGGTGATTTTTTATTATTTTGAATATCAGCCATATCCAAAACTATAGAACCAGTATCTTTAATTTCTACATTACTAGAAGTATCTTTTGATTGACTAGTTCTACGGTCAATTGGTGTTGAATAGATATCACTTATTTTTTCTTCGTCATCGATAAACATAATTAATATTTTAAACTTCCTGGTGTACGTGGATAAGGTTGAACATCTCTAATGTTTTGGATACCTGTTACATACATTATAAGTCTATCAAAGCCTAAACCAAAGCCTGAATGTTTACATCCGCCAAATTTTCTTAAATTTAAGTACCATTCAAGGCCTTTATCGTTACCGAGTTCTTTCATTTTTGCCTTGAGAATTTCGTAATTTTCTTCTCTTTGTGAGCCGCCAACGATTTCGCCTTCACAAGGTACTAATAAATCACATGCTGCGACTGTTTTGTTATCTGGATTAAGTTTCATATAAAAAGCTTTGATTTCTTTTGGGTAATCCGTTAAGAAAACAGGACCTTTAACAACTTCTTCTGTAAGGTATCTTTCATGTTCACTTTGTAAATCCATTCCCCAGTAGATGTCATTATTTTCAAATTTATGACCGTTTTTAACAGCTTTAGTTAAAATTTCAATTCCTTCTGTGTATGTCATTCTTCTAAATGTTGAATTAATTACATTTGTTAATTTTTCAATTAAACCTTTTTCAATCATTGAGTTGCAGAATTCCATTTCATCTTTGCAGTTATCTAAAACATATTTAATTATATATTTTAAGAAAGATTCGATTAAATCCATATTATCTTCTAAATCTGCAAAAGCGATTTCAGGTTCAATCATCCAGAATTCACATGCGTGTCTATTTGTATTTGAATTTTCAGCTCTAAATGTAGGACCAAATGTATAAACATCTCTAAATGCTAATGCAAATGATTCAGCATGAAGTTGACCACTGACAGTTAAACATGCACTTGCATTAAAGAAATCTGTAGGATGTTTTGGATCAGCGATTACATGAAACACTTGTCCAGCGCCTTCAGCATCATTAGCTGTAATAATAGGTGTTTGAACATACATAAAGCCCCTCTCTTGGAAGTATTTATGTACAGCATATGCTAATGCATTTCTAATTCTATATACAGCATTGAAAGTATTTGCTCTAGGTCTTAAGTATGCAATATCTCTTAAAAATTCAAATGAATGTCTCTTCTTTTGAAGTGGATAATCTTCAGTACAATCACCTAATACTTCGATATTAACAGCATGAATTTCAAATGGTTGTTGCATACCAGGAGTAAGTTTGATATTTCCAGTTACTTCAATTGATGTTCCATATCTTAAATGAGCAAATTTATCATAAGAAGGATTATTCCCATCATATACAATTTGAATGTTTTTAAAATAACTTCCATCATTAAAAGCGATAAAACCTACACTACCATTATCACGATTAGTTTTAATCCAGCCTTCCAATGTAACTTCTCTACCGTCTTCTAATTTGGAATCATAAAATTCCATAAACAATTGTCTATTTGTTAAACTTCTTTTTTGACTCATAATAAACTCCAATTCTTATTAATTATATACGTAATTAAAACTTTTTAAAATCTTCAATTCTCCAAGATGGATCGACACCAATTGTTAAAGGAGCAAAGACATTTTCTTTATATAAATACTCACCAACTTTAGCAATCATCGCTGCATTATCTGTTGTGCACCAAATAGGAGGAATTTCCACTTCAATTCCAGAATCTTTGAATTGTTCTTGTATTTCTTGTCTTAGATAACTATTAGCACTAACTCCACCAGCTAAAACAATTTCTTTAACATCATACAATTTAGTAGCTTTTTTAACTCTATCTAATACCATTCCAACTGCAACATCTTGGAATGATTTTGCCATATCCTCGATAACTATTGGCTCACCTTTTTGCTCAAGATTATGAACTAAATTAATAACTGCAGTTTTTAATCCACTGTAAGAAAAATTCAAACTGCCATCATGAAGTGGGGTAGGTAATTTATATGAATGTTTGCCATTTTTACCAAGTCTATCGATTTCAACGCCACCTGGATAAGGCAAACCTAAAACTCTTGCTACTTTATCATAACTTTCTCCGATAGCATCATCTTTTGTTTCACCGATAATTTCAAAATTAAGATGATCTTTCATATAAACTAATTCAGTATTTCCACCACTTACAACAACTGCAAGTAAAGGGAAATGCAATGGTTTGATGAATTCATTTGCATAAATATGACCAGTTAAATGGTGAACAGGAATTAATGGCTTATTATAGATTAATGCTAATGTTTTTGCAGCCTGTAATCCTACATGTAATGCGCCAATTAAACCAGGACCTCTTGTAACAGCGATAGCAGTTACATCTTCCATTTTTATATTAGCTTTTTCAAGCGCTTCACTTATAACGCATCCTACATTTTCAAGGTGTAACCTACTTGCAATTTCAGGCATTACACCACCATATTTTCTATGAACATCTATTTGACTAGAGATAACATTTGCTAACAATTTTCCATTGTCAGTAATTGCACAAGCAGTCTCGTCACAACTGCTTTCAATACCTAAAATAATTAAATGTTCCTCCATAATTAAATTTCTCCTTTAGCCATATAAATGGCATCTTCTCCGTTTTCATAGTATTTTTCTTTTATAGTAATTTTAGAAAAACCACATTTTTCATATAAATTAATGGCTTTTTGGTTGCTTTTTCTAACTTCAAGAGTAAAAAATTCTACTTTTTCTTTCTTTAAAATAACTTCACTCTCTTCAATTAATTTAGTCGCGACACCTTGTCTTCTAACATCTAGTGCTACAGCTATTTGATTAATTGTTGCACTGTCAAAAGTAATCCAAAAATCAATAAATCCGATGACATTATTTAATTCATCCTTTGCTAATAAGTAAGTTGCGAATGGATTTTCTGATATCTCATATACAAGATCTTTTTCTTTAAAAGGGTGATTAAATGACTCATTTTCTATTTTAAGAATTGATTGTAAATCGTTTAAAGTCGCTCTAACAATTTTCATATTAATCTTTAAGATAAACAGCTTTTAAAGTTAAAATATTTTCAACTTTGTTCGATTCATTTCTTAATGAAATCATATTTGATGATAAATCATTATTTTCACCAGACATTCCAAGATAATCAGTATCACCACAAACATGATAATCTTTATGACTATTAATATATTCTAAAGTCTCATCGTTAGTTAAAATTTTATCTTGAACAATAGTTTCACCATTTTCTCCGTATACAGCGAAATAGCTACGATTGCTACGTGCATTTATTAAACAAATAGAATTTCCTTTTTTGTTTTTTAAAACAGCTAATGATGAAATAGCGTAACAAGGAATATTCAAGCTCATAGCATAAATTTTTGCAATTGTTAATGCGATTCTAACTCCAGTATATGAACCTGGGCCTTTGGTAACAATGATTTCTCCGATTGCTTTTGGATTGATATTATTTCTTTTTAAAATTTTATCTAATTCAGGAATCATTAATTCGCTTTGCCTTTGCCGTGCTTCATATCGAACTTCATCGGCTTTTATATCATCTTTAAAAATAGAAACAAGCAATTCTTTATTTGCGCTATCTAATAATAAACTAAGCATTGAATTTCTCCTTTAACGATTCTAATAAAGAAAAATATTTTGGTGAATTTGTTACAAAAGTAAATTCTCTATTTCCATCTTCTAAATTTCTTATTTCGATTGATAACGATTCAAAAGGGATAAATTCTTCAATAAATTGAGGCCATTCAATCAAAGTAAGGCCATCACCTTCAATTACTTCTTCTAAACCAATGTTCTTTTGCTCACGATTTACACCTTCTAACCTATAAGCATCAATGTGGTATAAATTCATTGGATTATGAAAATAGCATTTTAATATATTGAATGTTGGAGAATTAATTTCTTCTTCAATTCCTAAGCCTTTACCAACACCTTTTGTTAAAGTAGTCTTTCCAGCACCAAGGTCACCACTTAAAGTAATAACTTCCCCTCTAAAAGCTTGTCTTGCAATTTCATTACCGATATCATAAGTATCTTGCACACTTCTAGAAATAATTTTTATTTGCATTTAAATCATCTTCTTTCTTAGTTTCTTCGATAAACGTATTGTAATATTTTTTAATTATATCATCATCAAAAGGAAAAATTTTCTTCGTCATATAGTCTTTAATTTGTAAAATGTTATAACGTAAAATCTTATCGATTTCATCAGAATAGTTGTATTTCTTTTTATGATAAGAATACTCTTTAACGTCAATTACTCTAATATCTTTATTAGGATATAGTTTAACATCTAAATCATAATCAATATATTTGACCCTTTGAGCATCAATAACATATGGCGATGCCAGATTAACATAATAAGTAATACCGATTTTCTTTAGCATAGCAATTACATTCCACCAATGCTTTTTAAAGAAAATCATAACAGCTGGTTCTTTTGTATACCAAATTCTAAAATCATGTTCTACAACTTTAGTTTTTTTACTAACTACAACTATAAAATCAACTGTTTCATCAACAACATAAACATTGTCCCGAATTCTATGCATTCTACCATCATGTTTATATCCTTGTATTTCTATCCATCTATTTTTTAATGAGTCCATTTATGATACCTCTTAAAATAGATGAATTAATTTAAATCATCGAAAATAGTTAATACTTTTTTAAGATCGTGTTCAGAACGTTTGACGTTTTCAAAGTTGAATGTACTTTCGACAGGAATATTCA
Source organism: uncultured Bacilli bacterium (assembly GCA_963557285.1). Taxonomy (GTDB): domain Bacteria; phylum Bacillota_I; class Bacilli_A; order RFN20; family CAG-826; genus Onthovivens. The sequence goes on from CAUWDL010000010.1 coordinate 8,147, forward strand.
TAAACTCATCGACATAGTCAATTCCAATCGAACATTTGCCTTTTCTAATCGAAATCAAAACATCAATTAAAGTTTTATCAATTTTTAGTTGCGTAATATCGTGAAGAACTTTTTGTGTAACAACTTTTCTCCATTCATCATCATTTGAATAGATTGCGTAAGTTGAATTTCCTTCTACTAACTTAACATCATCTATATCGTCGATTGGTCTAGACAAATTAGAGCCCTTAATTTGAATGACAATACGCTTATCATCCTTATTATAACTTGATGTATAATCATAAAATCTTCCTAAGAACATTGGTGATAATCTATTTTTAATTAAAATATTACCAGCCAAATCAGCTACTGAGAGTTGTTTATCTTTATAAAATACACTGACTAAGTTTCTTGATTTAGTACCTTTTAAATTTTTATAAAATCTACAATCAGTAAAAAGTTCATCTTTCATTTGACTGTTTGATTTAACTTCTAAATTGCTAAATCCTTCACCAGAATATAAGTATCCATCAATATTTTCGAATAAAACTTTAATATATTCGTCAGCTTTTTCGCCAAGTTTTCCTTTAATTATTTTTGTGCTAATAAATGTTCCTAAAACAGCAAGAACCATAATTCCTAAACATAAATAACTTACCCAGCTATATGTCTTTCCAAGTGTGAAAACTAAAACGATACTTGCAAGCATTACAACGATAACAGCAGCACTAACAAGTGTTGAATTTCTTTTTTGTTTTTTGCTGTAGTTAAAATATTCACCTCTGGCTTTTTCAATTTTTTCGGAAACTAATTTTTGCTTTTCATCAAGTTCAAGGCCTTTTAGTTCATCCCATTCTTTGTTATTTTCGTCAATTACAGCTTCAATTTCTGACTTTTCGCCAGTAGCTATTTGAGCTTCTTTTGCGTCTTCTGCTTCTTTGATCTCATTTTGATCATATTTCTTTAATCCCATATAAGTTACTCCTAACAATAAACTAGGCATATTTTACTATATTTAGGCCGCTTTATATATTAAAAAGAAAGAAAAATTCATAATTTAAGTCTATACTAATTTTATTATTGAAAAAAATTATAAAAAGTCTAGCGATTGCTAGACTGTTTTAATTTACACTTTGAGCATGCGAAGCATAATTTCTTCTTCGTCTTTTAATTCTCTTAATTTCGATTCAAGTGCTTTTCTTCTTCTAATATCCATTTCTATTTTAGAAACTATAAGCTCATTGTCTTTTCCAACGTACTTACTTACAACACTAGAACCTTCACGATATTTAAGATAAACATAAATATTGCTTTTGCCTTTAACTCGAACAAGAGTCCCAGTTGGAAGCTCAGCAATTTCTTCCTTAAAAACGCTTTGCTTCATCTGGTTCTTTTCTAGTTCTTTTGTAACGATGTCTTTTATCTTCATACTATGAATGATTTTAGACTAATTAGTTGCATTTTTAAATATCTAAATTTTCTTTAAAATAAAAAGTCATTCATTTTGACAGACTTGTGAATGACTTTTAAATTTATACTATTAAAATTATTTTGCAGTATATTTAAATCTACGATTAATTTCTAAAATTGGTTTTAATAATAATATAGTTATAAACCAATCAAGTAAAATGCAGAATGGGATATATGTTGAGTTATAAATTAAAGCATCAGTAATATTGTATCCATATAGGACCATACTTGATGTTGTTGAACCAATATATCTAACAACCATTGCTCCGATACAGCCGACTGTAACGCCTAAAACGCTATATAAGAATTCATAGTGTTTATAGTTTGGATCACCAACTTTGTTTTTATAAAAGCGTTGGAACAATTGGAAAAATAATCCAACTAAGCAATATCCTCCAAATCCAATAAAATAATCAAATGGGTAAGTTTGGAATCCATACCCGTCAATCATACATGTAATTAAGCCAAACATGATTGCGCTAGCAACAAAGCCTTTATATGGTCCATGTCTTATAGCGATAATAAATAGTGGAATAGCAGCAAAGCCGATACTACCACCACCAGCTTGAATTTTAAATGAAACAAATGAATCCAAAACAACAGCTAAAGCGATTAAAATAGCTTCTTCACAAATATCTTGTGTAGTATATTTTACACTGTTAAAAATTCTTCTAACATTGCAAAGAGCTAATAAAATAACTAAAAATACTGTAAAGAATGAAGCGTATGAGAATGAATCAATTCTTGTTTCAAATTCACCTGGGAACAATGAACTAAAATCATAAAAATTATTAAATTGATTAAATGTAACGGCAAGTAAAATTAAAAATGTTACATTACAAAGTAAAGCAATAATATTTAATGTTTTAACTAAACCTGTTTTTTCTTCTTTGAAAAATAAATTTGTTAAAGATACTAATCCAATAATCAACAAAGCAAATCCGGAAACTAATAATATATTTGGATTAAAAGTATATGGTTGATTATAAAGTGTTGTTTGTCCACCAAATATTAAATTATAAAATAAAAATGAATCAGTGGTTTTAACATCATCAACTTTCCAGGTAATATAAAATTTTCCTGCGAATAGTAAAACAAAGACGACAACAAATGAAGCTAAATAAATCAATTCTGTAAGATGTGATTTAACATATGATAATTTTCCATTATCACTTACTTCGATGTCTCCTCTTCTTTTTTTGACTAAACGACTTACAACAAAGAATACGCATACAAGAGCAATTATACCGAGTAATATTCCTGATACGATTCCGAAAAGTGTCCAGTCAATTTCCTTTAATTGAAATGAATCCTCTAAAGTTAACATAATGAACTCCTTAAAAAAAATCTCTACCAAGAAATAGGTAGAGATTGAAGTTCAAAATATATGTTGAATCCCAACGCTAGCATTACCTAGATCTGGTTAACGGTCAAGTGAGCAACACACTTATCTCAGCCTATGCTTAAGCACCCGTAAAAATTATAGAATAGTAAAAATCGAATGTAAATAAATATATTTTGATTCTTTTATTGTAATAAACACTAATTAATTAGGAAACCATTCAATTTCTTTAACACCGTTATTTCTTAAAAATTCATTAGTTTTTTTAAAGCATCCTGAGTTAAACCAGCCTCCACGATTAGCGCTTAGTGGGCTTGGATGATTCGTTTCAATGATTAAGTGATTAGGATTATTTAAGTATTTTTTATAACTTTTAGCATTTGTACCCCATAATAAAAATACAATTGGTTGAGGTGCATCATTTAAGGCACTTAGCACATCTTTAAATAAAAGTTTGTATTCTTTTATTTTATGTGAGAGAGGTTCATGAGCAACGCATGTTAAATATGAATTCAACAATAATACTCCTTGTCTAGCAAGATATGTTAAATCGCCAGATGTTGGAATATCTATATTTAATTCATACTCATTATTTTTTTCTTTATAAATATTTTTTAATGAAGGAGGAACTTTCAAGCCTTCATTAACACTAAATGCTAATCCCATCGCTTCACCTGGATTTGAATATGGATCTTGTCCGAATATAACAACTTTAACGTCTTGAAGCTTTGTATTTTTAAACGCATTAAAAATGAGTTCCTTAGGTGGGAATATAGTTTTATTTCTATATTCCTCATCTAAAAAACTCATTATTTTTTTAAAATAATCTTTTTGTTTAATGTCGTTAAAAAGTGCTTCCCATGAGGTAAATTTCATTTTTATCTCTTTAATTTGCCTGTTTGGATTAAAGCATTAAATACTTCATAAATAGTTTTTAATCCTAACCATGTTGTTATATTATTAACATCTAAAGTTGGAGCAATTTCAACTAAATCCATGCACGTAACATTAAGATTAGAAATTAATCCAGTAACAATTGCAACAGTTTCAAAGTTTGTTAAGCCAAAAGCTTCTGGTGTTCCAGTTCCTGGTGCATAAGCAGGATCATTAGCATCAATATCATAACTTAAATAAATCTCATACTTAGGATCTTTATACTTAGCAACGATATAATTTAACAAGCCTTCAACACCAAGTTTTTTAACATCAACGGCTTTAAAAACATCAATATTTGGATGCTCTTTAAAAATAACAATTTCTTGTGCTTCAAATCCACGAATTCCAATCATTGTAATATTTTTATCTTCATAACCGCATTCAAGTGCTCGATAATTTGGACATGCATGTGAGTATTTAGAATCTTCATAAACATCACAAATATCAGGGTGAGCATCCATATGAATAATAACCGGTGTTTTGCCATTTTTAATTGCTTTTTCGTAGAAAGCTTTTTCACTTGCAATAGCAATACTATGATCTCCACCTAAAATAATATGGAATCCATCATTAGGCAAAAAATCATTTCTAAAATTATCAGTTAAAGTATCAAAATTTGCTGCATCGTAATTTCCGCAATCAAAAATTTTAACTTTTGTTAACAAATTTCCAACCATATCTAAAGCTGGTAAATCATAGCTTAATTCTCTAATTTTATCTGGAGCAAATGAAGCGCCTTTACCGACACTTGCATTGCCGTCAAAAGGTACGCCACAAACAAATACATTAGCTTCTTCTTTTGATGAAGCCATTAAATCTCTAAATTCTTTTTTCATTTTATTTTGTCTTATTAATACTTTCTTTAATTGACTTATCAGCTGATTGTGAATATTTATCAAGAACAATCTTATTTCTAAGTTGGTGATTTAAATTGCATGGCCCGCCGATACATCCGCCTTCACATGCCATACCTTCAATAAAGTTATGAACACATGTGTCTTTCTTAAAGTCTATTAAAGCTTTTTTAATATTATCCATTCCGTCAACAGCTACGCCATCAACTTTAAAATCAGAGCCAGATTCAGTAATGACTTCTTGTACAGCACTTGATAATCCGCCGCACTTAGCAAATCCTCTTCCAAATGATGAACCACCAAATTCGCCATAATGGTCTTCTGGTAATGAAGCAATATTAATTTCTTTAGCATCGAACATTGCTTGTAATTCTTCAAAAGTCATAACAGCATCAATATATTGTCCAACATTTGCTAATTTAACTTCACTCTTTTTAGCGGTACATGGTCCAACAAATACTGTTTTTGATCCTGGGAATTTTTCTTTAATAAATTTTCCAATAGCAGCCATAGGTGATGGTGAGTCACTAATAAATTTAGCTAAATCAGGATAGAATTTTCTAATATAAACAGCGAAAGCTGGACAGCATGAGGATGTTAATTTTCCTCTTTCGATTAATTCTTTAGTTTCTTCTTCAGCAACAATATCAGCTCCCAAAGCAGCTTCAGCAACATCACTAAATCCTAATTGTTTGATTGCTGAAATAATTTGTCCATTCTTAAATTCTGTAAAGTTTCCACCGATAGATGGTGCGACAATAGCAAAAACTTTATATTTTGTATTGTTTTCGCTATTTTTAATCATTTCAATAACTTCTCTAATATATGAGACGTCAACAATTGCTCCAAATGGACATTGATAAACACATGCACCACAATGAATACATTTCTCATCATTAATAGAAGCAGCATTTGTTATTGGATCTGGTGAAATTGCCTTTTGTTTGCATGCTCTTTCACATGGTCTTTGTCTATTTTCAATAGCTGAGTATGGGCAGTTTTTAGCACACATACCACAATTTACACATTTTGTTTTATCGATATGAGCGTGTAATTTTTCATCGAAAGTAATACATTTTCTTGGGCATGCTTCATAACATCTATGAGCAATACATCCTCTACAAGCATCACTAACTGTATATCCACCTAATGGACATTCATCGCAAGCGATTGGAAGGACTTGGATTACATTTTCATCGTCGTGAACTTTATGAAGTGTAGCAATTTTAACTCTTTCTTCAACGATAGCTTTTTCTTTATATATACAGCATCTCATTGTTGGATTTGGTCCTGGTACAACTTCTTTAGGAATATCATAGAATGATTCTTCTAAATCACCTTTATAAAGATGCTTTGCAATTGATTTTAAAACGGTATATCTGAGTTCTTGAACTCTAGTATCAAATTTTGGCATTCTTTTCTCCTTTTTATACTTAAAATTTTACAAACTTAAAACTTATAATTCAAGATTATACACTTATTGTCGAAACTTTTCATGAAGATAAGACTAAAATTTAAGTTTATTTTTGCTTATTTTTAAATATTTCTTGGTCACGAAAACATCTATAAACGCGGACATAATAATTATAGTAAAGTAAAGCCAACCAATGGATTCAATATTTAAGTAAAGCAAATCAAATCCAATTGAACAATTAAACATAATTATGCTTATACACATTAATACAATTGAAATAATAAGTATAGTAATAGCGATTAAAAACGTTTGAAAAAATTCGCTAATTTAATAGAGCCTTTCGGAGCACCTAAAACTTTAATTTTTAAAATCATATCTGATGATTGAATTAATATCCTATTATTCAAAATAAACATTATAATTAAATCAATAATCAATAGAAACGATAGTACACAAGATGATATTACAAGGCTTGGCCCACCATTAAATAGTACTTTTAAATAAGTAAAATTAGAATGCAAACTAGATGCACGCACTCTAAGGTTTTTATAAGTTAAAGATTTTATAAAAGCAATATCTTTTTTATAGTCTCCTGTTATTTTAATTAAATATTTCGAGCAATTATTTCTATAAGGTTCCGGAAGTAGCGATTGGCTATAATCACGATAGCCTTTATTCAAAATAAAGCATTGTGAGATACTAAAACTATTTCTAAATTTATCTAAGTAATTAAAAGTCGGAATATTTATTGCATCTTGTTTAAGAACGTCTTTATAAGGATTTACTATTTTTAAAATTGAATCATCCGAAGAATATATTCCAGTAATTGTAAATCCATTTATCATAGTTTTTCCGATTAGTTCATCAACTTTTGATGGCTTAAATAGATATTTATCTTTTGTTTCTTCGCTATTATTATAATAAATTCCACCTTTCATATATAGCTCAGCCATGTAATCTAAAATCGCTACTTCAGCATTATAATTAGGAAGTCTGCACATACTTGGATTATTTATCTTATCATAAGGCTTTAAATTTAAAGCTCTTGCTTGATTTTCATCAAGTTCAATTGAATTAATGCGTGATAAAAACGATGAGAAATAATAATTAAATGTATCTTTGCCAATCGAACCATGAAATTCATCTATATTGTAATAAGGAGAGTAAACATCTTTTGAATAATCTTTTATATCGTTTATTTGTTCCTCAAAAAACTATAATTTTCTAAATCTTCAAAGAAATCATCATGATCATAATAATGTCTCTCGTTATTAAGAAATAAATAATTAGTTCCTTTATTAATTTGCTGCTCTAATAATACCTTATTTATATCACAAGTTTGAAGATTTAAAAATAAGCCTAAAAAGCCAATAATAATTGTTGAAAATCCTAAAAATATAAGATTTGTTTTTGTATGCTTTATATTCCTCGAAGATAATTTAAGCAAATTCTTAAAAGAAATATAATGTTTTTTTAATGTTAATTTATTTTCATTGCTTTTAATTTTGACTAAATCTTTATAAATACATAAATAATGTTCATTAATTTCATAAAGTGTAAAATTTATATCAGTAAAATCAAATTTGTTTTCTACAGTAGCTATCACCATTATTTTTTTGAAATATTTGATAAAAGTGATATCATCATTCTTTTTTCATTATCACTCAAATCAGATAAAGGCTCTTCAATGAGTATAATCTTAGGTTCTTTTATTAATGAGCTTGCAATAGAAATAGTTCTTCTTTCGAAGGTAGAAAGTTCGTTATTATTTTTGCTTAGCAAAATGTTTAGTTCATCGTACTATAATTAACAAAAACATCTTTTAACAGTTCCAAAACTTTTTTGTCTTTATTAGCAGTAAAATCAAGTGATAAATTTAAATTTTCTTCAGTATTAAAATCTCTAATAATATTTCCAATTTTTAAAATATAGCTGATATATCTATTTCTAATTCTATAAAAATTATTATTTTTTAAATGTATATTTTTATAAAAATTTTTTCACTATATGGCTTATCTAGACCATAGATCACATTTAGAAGCGACTCTCTTTGGCTTTCATCTCCAGCGCTAATTAAATTTAACGATTTATCGCTAAAATCAGCATTTAAGTTTTTTTAAAAAAACTCTTTATTATGTTTTATTGTTATTTTTCTTAAGCTAAGCATCTTAATGCACCTCAATACGCCCTAGATATAAAATATTAATTTATAAAGAATCTTATATTCACATAGATTATGATTATCTATAAATTTAGTTTCCCTAAAGCAATATTGCCTTATATAAGCAAATATTATATTTTTTTATATATTAAAGCAATGATATTTAATTTCTAAAAACGTTAAAAATTTCTAATAAATATGCCTTCATATTAAATCACTTCTTATTAAAAAAGCTTAAGATTTAAATCTTAAGCTTTTATATAAATTAAATATAAATTTTAAATTTTCGATTTTCCTTTAACGTATCCTGTATATGCTTCTTTTAAAATTTCTTCCATATCCTTAACTAAAGGAATACGTGGATTTGCTGGAGTGCATTGATCTTCATATGCTCTATATGATAATTCTTCTGCACTATCCATCCATTGCTTCTCGTCAATGCCTTCTGCTTTAAAGTTCATCTTTTCTCCGCATTCAATTCCTAAATCGTAAATTGCATCTGCTAAAGCTCTAACACCTTCCTCAGTTGTATTAAATTTAAGACCTATTAATCGAGCAATATTTGCATATCTTTCATTAGCATCATATACATTATATTTTGGCCAAGTTCCTAATTTTTGTGGTACTTCTCCATTATACATAACGGTAAATGGCAATAAAATTGCGTTAGCTCTACCATGTGGAACGTGGTAATATCCACCGATCTTATGAGCCATTGAATGGTTCATTCCTAAGAATGCATTGGCAAATGCCATACCAGCCATTGTCGAAGCATTATGCATCTTTTCTCTAGCTTCTAAATCATTTTTGCCGTTTTTAACTGCTCTTGGAAGATACTTAAATACCATTTGCGCAGCTTGAATAGCTAAAGCATCTGTATAATCTGTTGCAAGCATACTTACGTAAGCTTCAAGAGCGTGAGTTAAGACGTCCATACCAGTATCAGCAGTAACTGAAGCTGGTAAATTTGTCGTAAATTCAGCGTCAACAATTGCTATTGTTGGGGTTAAAGAGTAATCAGTTAATGGATATTTTTTACCATTAGCTTTATCACTAATGACAGCGAATGGAGTAACTTCACTTCCAGTACCTGATGTTGTAGGAATACAAATTAATTTTGTTTTCTTTCCAAGTTCTGGATATTTAAATGCTCTTTTTCTAATATCCATGAACTTTTGTTTTAAATCATCAAAGTTAACTTCAGGATGTTCATAGAAAAGCCACATGCCTTTTGCAGCATCCATTGCACTTCCACCACCTAATGCAATAATTGTATCAGGTCCAAAAGATGTCATTAATTCAGCACCTTTTTGTACTGTTGTGATATCTGGATCAGGTTCAACATCAGTAAATAATTGAATAGTTACTTCATTTCTTCTTAATTTTAATTGATCAATAATTTTTTGTAAAAATCCGAGTTGAACCATTGATTTATCAGTTACAATAAATACTTTATTTACGTCTTTAGCATCTTTTAAATATTGAATACTATTTCTTTCGATATAGATTTTGCTTGGAACCTTAAACCATTGCATATTATTTCTCCTCTTACCAATACGCTTAATATTAATTAAATTAATTGCACTAACGTTTCCACTAACACTGTTGTGTCCATATGAACCACAGCCAAGTGTCATAGAAGGTAAGAATGAGTTATAAATATTTCCAATTCCACCAAATGTAGTAGGTGAATTCCAAATAATTCTACAAGCTTTCATTCTAATGCCGAATTGATCTACAAGTTTTTTATCTTGAGTATGAATACATGCACTATGTCCTAAACCATTAAATTCAACCATAGCTTCTGCTTTATTAAAGCCATCTTCAGTAGATGTTGATTTAATTAAAGCTAATACTGGTGAAAGTTTTTCTCTTGTTAATGGTTCTTCTGGACCAACCTTTGAGCACTCTGCCATTAAAATAGGTGTATCTTTTGGTACTTCAAATCCTGCTTCATGGGCGATTTCCCATGCTGGATGTCCAACTAAACCTGGAAAAACTCCAGTAATTACCCCATCAGCATTTGGTCTAAACATATATTTTTCAAGTTTAGCCTTTTCTTCTTTATTGCAAAGATAAGCGCCATACTTTTTAATATCTTTAACGAATTCATTATATATTTCTTTATCAACTATAGCTGCTTGTTCACTCGCACAAACCATACCATTATCGAAAGCTTTTGACATTAAAATATCATTTGTCGCTTGAGCAACATTACAAGTTTTTTCAACGTAAGCAGGAACATTCCCAGCGCCAACGCCTAATGCTGGTTTCCCACAACTATAAGCTGCTTTAACCATACCATTTCCACCTGTTGCTAAAATACAAGCAATATCAGGATGTTGCATTAAAGCTGTTGTTGCATCTAAAGAAGGGTGTTCTATCCATTGAACACAATTTTTAGGAGCTCCAGCTTTAACTGCTGCTTCAACAATGATTTTTCCAGTTTCAACGCAGCATTTTTGAGCATTTGGATGGAAACCAAAAATGATTGGATTTCTTGTTTTTAAAGCAATAAGTGATTTAAAAATAACAGTACTTGTTGGATTTGTTACAGGAGTAACACCACAAATAACACCTAAAGGGTCAGCAACTTCAGTAATTCCAGTTACAGGATCATCACTAATAATTCCACATGTTTTTAGGTGTCTCATTGCGTTTGTAATATATTCACAAGCAAATAAGTTTTTTGTACATTTATCTTCAAAAACACCTCTATTAGTTTCTTCAACAGCAATCTTCGCTAAATATTCGTGATGATCAAGAACACTTGTTGAGACCTTTGCAACGATATAGTCAACCTTTTCTTGATCTAATTGTCTAAATTCTTCTAATGCTGTAAGTCCTTTTTTAACGAGTTCATTTACTTCTTCACAAGCTTTTGGGTCTAATACTTTATCCATTAATTGTTCTCCTTTTTGTGTTTTTTCAAATAAAGTTGGTGAGATAACACCGCTAAGGAGGTAGCAAGATCCATATTGGATACAATTATATCTTTTGGTAATAATAATTTCGTAGGAGCGAAGTTCCAGATAGCTTCAACACCTGCACTTACCATTTTATCAGCAACTTCTTGTGCTGCTTCAGCAGGAACAGAAATTACACCAATTTTAGCATTTAACTTTTCAAGTAATTCTTTATTAATTTCTGATACATTATAAACAGGTTTATCATTTATATTTTTTCCGACAATATCAGGATTATTATCGAACGCACATACAATTTTAAGCCCATAATTTTCAAATCCTTTATAATGAAGGAAAGCCTTACCTAAGCTACCAACACCGACAATAAAGGCATTATGAGTATCGTCATATCCTAATATAGTTTCAATATCTTTTATTAATAAGTTAATATCTCTACCTTTATTAGGGACACCATTAATCGAACTAATTAACGCAATGTCTTTTCTAACTTGTTCCTTATTAAGGTCTAAACAAGATGCGATTGTTTGACAACTAACATCCTTCATTCCTGAGCCACTTAGATTTTTTAATAAATGTAAATAACTTGGTAATCTTCTTAATTGATTTTTCGTTAAATGCTTCTTTTCCATACGAACCTCCAATTCGGTATTTATTTACTGATTAAAATAATATAGTATTTTTTTACTGAATTAAAGCAAAACAATATAAAAGTTTACTTAAATTACAATGAAACCGTATACATATTCATTTTTGTAAAAAATTCAAACACAAAAAGTAAGAATAAA
>CAUWDL010000011.1:0-18716 GCA_963557285.1 uncultured Bacilli bacterium
AAAAAACAACACTAGAATATATTTTACGTGATCATGAAATAAACTTATTAGAAGAAAAGAAACAAATGCTTCTCAATGCAAGGAAAGTTGTTTTAAATAATCATCCAAAAGCTAAGATTAATATTTTAATTAAAGATGAATATAGAAATATGAGAGATTATTTTATTAACGATATGACAGCAATTAATTTAATAAATAAAGCATATCTAAATTCACAAACGAAGCTTGAATATTTACCAATTAGAGGTGGTACAGATGGTGCAACAATTACATATAAAGGATTGCCATGTCCAAATTTAGGTGTTGGTGATTTTAATCCACATGGTAGATTTGAATTTGTTAGTGTAACGCAAATGTATAAAATGGTAGAAATTTTAAAAGTATTGTTTAAATAAAAAAGCAAGATTCATATGAGGTTAAAATAAACCTCAAAACTTGCTTTTTTATTTATAAGAAATTAATCTTGTTGTTTCTTATTGTTCTCTAAGTATAAGTAGTTGATAATTGATTTTCTCGTAACAATTCCTATAAAGAAACCAAGATCGTCTAAGACTGGAACAAAGTTTTCGTTTACGGCTGTAACGATTAAATCACTCATATCATAGTCAGATTTTATTGGAAGATAATCTCTATGACGTTGTACCTCTAAGATATTATAGTTGTTAAATTGAGCGATATTACTAAATGGATGATCCTTGATATAAAATAGCAAGTCACCTTCTGTAATTGTACCGACATATTTTCCATCTTTACTTAATAATGGGATTGTAGTAAATCTATAATGCTCAATAACTTCCAATACTTGTCTTATTGACATTGAAGTATCAACATACTTAATTTGACTTTTTGGAGTTAAGAAAAATAAAACATTCATAATTAAATTATAATAAAATATGAGTTTAATTGCACGAAGTTTAGAAACTTTAAGGTACAATTTAATAACGGAAGTACCTACTAAAAAAATAAAAATAATGTATTTTTGCACTAAAAAATTACTAATAATCGATTGATATGTACTTCTTATTCATTTTATAGATTAAAGATTCGATTGAATTACAATAGTTTACTAGTTTATAACAAATACTTTCGTTATGAATTCTCATTATTTTGTAGTATTATTTAAAATACTTGGAGAAATTTATTATGGATGTTATTAACTGGGATGAATACTTTATGGGGATTGCTTTATTAAGCGCAAAAAGAAGCAAAGATCCATCAACTCAAGTAGGCGCCTGTATTGTTGATGAGGATAATAAAGTTGTATCTATCGGATATAATGGAATGCCTCGAAGAGTAGATGAAGACAAGCTAACCTGGGAAAAAGGTGATGACTTAAATAATAAATACTTATATGTGTGTCATGCTGAATTTAATGCAATTTTAAATATAAGAAATGGGAGTTCTTTAAAAGGCTGTACTATTTATGTCACATTATTTCCTTGCAATGAATGCGCTAAAGCGATTATACAAACTGGAGTAAAACGTATTGTTTATTTAAGTGATAAGTATGGAGATACAGTTGGAACAAGAGCTTCAAAAAAATTATTAACGCTTGCAGGTGTTAAATTTGAAGAATATAAAGGCCGTTATAAAGAAGTAGAATTAAAATAAATGAATAAAGCAGTTGAAGTTAAAAATTTATGTTTCTCATATGAAAAAGGTGTTCCTACATTAAAGAACATCTCTTTTAGTGTAGAAAAAGGAGAATATGTAGCCTTAATTGGGCATAATGGCAGTGGTAAATCTACATTAAGTAAACTTTTATGTTATTTATTACCAGCTGATAGCGGTGAAATCTATATTGACGGAGTTTTAGTTAATGAAGAAAATTATCCTAAATTAAGAAATATTATAGGAATTGTTTTTCAAAACCCTGATAATCAATTCATAGGTTCTACAGTTGAAGACGATATTGCTTTTGGGCTAGAAAATAGATGCGTTGAACGTGATGATATGAAAAAGATTGTTCATGAATTTGCAGCAAAAGTAGGAATGGAGAAATTTTTAAAAAAATCACCAGAAGACTTAAGTGGTGGACAAAAACAACGTGTTGCTATTGCTGGAATTCTTGCTTTAGGTTTAAAAATTATTATTTTCGATGAAGCTACTGCGATGCTAGACCCAGAAGGTGTTGAAAGTATTAAAAAGTTAGTTTTTGATATGAGAAAAGAACACCCAGATTTAACTTTTATTTCTATAACACACGACATTGAAGAAGCTTATATTAGTGATAGAGTCATTATATTAAATAAAGGTGGAATATTTTTAGAAGGAACTCCTGAAGAAGTATTTAGCGACGAAAAAACTATAAATTCTATCGGTTTAGAAATTCCTTTTGTAATGAAAATTAAAAAGTTACTTGCTTCAAAAAATATGCAAATACCTGCTGAAATTAAAACCATCGAGGAATTGAGTGATTATTTATGCAAATAAAATGTAATGATGTTTCATATGTTTATAACAAAAAAGACCCTAATTGCTATAATGCTTTAAATCATGTATCTTTAGAGATTAATAAAGGCGAATTTGTAGCAATTGTTGGTAAAACTGGAAGTGGAAAGTCTACACTTGTTCAAACTTTTAATGCGCTTATAAAACCAACTTCAGGATATACACAAATTGATTATTTCTATGTCACAAGCGATAAAAATACTCTAAAAGAAGAATTAGCAAAATTAAGTGATGAAGAGAAAAAAGATAATAAAAAATTGTTCAAATTACGTAAAAAAGTAGGACTAGTTTTTCAATTCCCTGAATATCAATTATTTGCTGAAACTGTTTTAAAAGATGCAATGTTCGGTCCTAAAAATTTTAAATTATCAGATGAAGAAGCAAAAAAAGTATCTATTGAAGCTTTAAAAGCTGTAGGACTTGGAGAAGACTATTATGAAAAATCTCCTTTTGAATTATCTGGAGGAGAAAAAAGAAGAGTTGCTATTGCAGGAATTCTTTCTAGCAATCCTGAAATTCTTGTTTTAGATGAGCCAACTGCAGGATTAGACCCAGTAGGTAAAAAAGACATTATGGATATGATCAAAAAAGTACATCAGCAAGGAAAGACAGTAATTGTTGTTACACATGATATGGATGTTGTCATGAATTACGCTTCAAAGGTAATTGTCATGAATGATTCTAAACTTGTAAAAGTAACGACTCCAAGCGAACTTTTTGACAGTGATGATATAGAAAAATATTCTTTAGAGATACCTACACTTTATAAATTAAAACATCTATTAATGATGAAAAAATATAAAAAGGATGTCTCAAAAGTAGCAACAATTGATGAATTAGTGGAGGTAATAACTGAGTAATATGAATGGCGTATTTGGAAAGTTAACACCTTATGACACTTTAATTCATAGATTAGATCCTCGCATTAAGGTATTTGCACTTATTGGCTTAATGGTTATTTGCTTTTTACCATATGGCAATTATGCGAATCGTTTTGCTATTTTAGGTGTACTTTGTTTAGTAATAATTGGTCTAATGATAATTAGTAAAGCAAGTTTTTTAGAATTCTTAAAGAGTTTAAAAGGCTTGTGGTTTATGATGATTTTCTTACTCATAATTTTTGTGTTCGTTCCGCAAGTTGGAGATACATCGAATTTTCATCCGATAGTTGTTTTTCCTAATGGATATACCATTTATTGGGAGGGATTGTTCCAAACATTACATGTATTTTTAAGGTTGGTTATGATGATAGCTTTAACGCTAATACTTACTTCAACAACTTCGCCGATGGATTTAACTTATGCATTGGAATGGTATTTATATCCTTTGAAGCTTGTTAAATTTCCAACTCAAGTAATTTCAATGACACTTTCCTTAGCGCTAAGGTTTATCCCTACTTTATTAGATGAGTCTCATAGAATTATGAAGGCTCAGAAAAGTAGAGGTGTTGATTATGAACGTGGCTTTCTTGGAAAGAAAATAAAAAGTGTTACAACGTTAATTGTTCCTTTATTAAGCAGCTGTTTCTCTAGAAGTGATGAATTAGCTTTAGCTATGAATGCAAGAGGATATGATCCATATGCTAAACGTAGTTCTTATAGAATTTTAAAATTTCATGTAAGAGATTACGTAGCCCTTGTAGTAACAATAGGAATCGTAACTTTATTTAGTGTAGCATGCTATTACACTCAAAATGTTGAAGGATTTGATAATATTTTCAATCTTTGGTTTGGTCTTGAGGCATTTTAATGAACAGATATAAAATTATTTTTTCTTATAGAGGAACTGATTTTTATGGTTATGCAAAACAACCAAATAAGAATACGATACAACAAGAAGTAGAAACAGTACTTTCTAAAATATTAAATGAAGAAATTACTATTTATGCGAGCGGAAGGACAGATCGCGGAGTTCATGCTTTAAATCAAGTTGCTCATTTTGATACCAATAAAGATATATCGAATTTAGATAAATTTGTTTTATCAATTAATAAATTGATTAATAGAGATATTCATTTTAAATCAATAGAAAAAGTTACATCTGAATTTCATGCACGATTTAGCGCAACTGGAAAAAAATATGACTATTTAATAAATTTAGGTGAATATACACCATTTTTTAAAGATCTAGAAGAAAATATTACAAATCTAAATGTTGATAAAATGATTATAGCAAGTCGATATTTTATCGGTAAAAAGAGTTTTCAAAATTATACATCGAAGCCGGATGACGAATCCAATTTTATAAGAGAGATATTTTCAATCGATTTTAAGCGAATCAATAATAGACTAATCATTTCTTTTTACGGAAACGGATTTATGAAATATGAGATAAGAAAAATTGTCGGCACACTAATTGAGGTAGGTAAGGATAAAATCTCACTCGAATATATAATTAATAGTTTTAATAGAGAAAATAGGCAAATCGTATCATATCAGGCATCAAGTAGAGGTTTATACCTTAAAGAAGTAATATATTAAATAGTGAAAATGTTATTCACATTGAAAAGTATAGTATTTAAGTAGTAAAATATTAAAGTCAAAGGAGATTTTTTACTATGGGAAGACATTTCGAAGTCAGAGCTGCTTCAATGGCTGCTACTGCTGCAAAGAAAAGTGCAATTTATATGCGTGCTTCAAAAGAAATTTATATGGCCGCAAAAAGAGGTGTCCCAGATCCTAATTCAAATCTTGCTTTAAGAGCTGCAATTGATAAATATAGAAAATCTTGTCCAAAAGATGTTATTGATAGAGCTATTAAGAAAGCTCAAGGTGGCGATGCAACAAACTATATTGAAGGAAGATATGAAGCATACGGACCTGCTGGAAGCTATTTAATTATTGATACATTAAGTGATAACTCAAATAGAGCATTAGTTAATGTAAGAACAATTGTTACACGTAAAGGTGGACATTTAGGTGATGTTAGCTACAATTTTGAACAAGTTGGAATTTTAGACTTTAAATTTGATGATAGCGAAGAAAAATTAGAAGAAATTTTAGTTTTTGGCGATGTTGACGTTAAATCAATAACAATTGAAGATGGCATTGCTGAAGTTATCGTTGAACCTTCAGCATTTGATAAAGCAAAAGAAGTTTTAGGCGAAAACGGAATTACTGATTTTGAAGCTGCTGAAGTTACAATGAAAGCCAACGATGAAATAACTTTAGAAGGCGAAGATTTAACTAAGTTTAAAGAATTATTAGATATGCTTGACGATTGCGAAGACGTTCAAAACGTTTATCACAATGTCGCTCTTTAATTTTTTATATAGTCTTATCTAAGGAGGGTGTGTTATGGAGTCAATCAATGAAGAAAATAAGATTGAAAAACCTTCTCCAAAAAAGAAAGTTTATCATTTGAAGAAAAGACCACAAGATGGCCGTTGGGAAGTAATTCTTAAAGAAGGCACAAAGGTTATTAAAACATTTACTACAAAAGAAGAAGCAATGGAATATTGCGAAACATTAGTAAAAAATCAAGATGGTACTTTGCTTGTACATGCCTCAAAAGGAAAAAATAAAGGTAGATTTATCAAAAAATAGAAAAGGAATCACTATGTTAATTGATACAATTAAAAAGGAAAAGATGATTGCCTTAAAAGAGAAAGATAGCGATAAAAAAGACATTTTAGGAGTTATCGTTAATAAGTATATGGTTCTTGGCTATGAGGCTAAAGCTAATGGTAAAGAACTTTCTGATGTTGATCTTATTCAAATTATTAATAAAACTATGAAAGAATTAGAAGAAGAAAAACAAGGATATATTAAGGCTAATAGAACTGAGTCAGTTGCTAAGATTGAAGCTCAAATTCAATGCATTTCATCTTACTTGCCAAAAATGATGAGCGAAGAAGAAATTAAAAATGTTATTTTATCTCTTGAAGATAAGAGCGTACCAAGTGTAATGAAGCATTTTAAGCAAAATTTTGCTGGTAAATGCGATATGGGGCTTGTCAATAAGGTATTAAAAAGTTTATAATTTAAGGGCTGTTTATTCAGCCCTACAATGGGGGTATGGTTCAATGGTAGAACAGCGGTCTCCAAAACCGTTGATAAGCGTCCGATTCGTTTTACCCCCGCCATTAATTTTAAATATTACTGATACTTCTTTGTATCAGTTTTTTTATTATAAAATAACATTTGCAATATGTTTTTGTTATATATAGCAATTATTTTTAGCATAAAAAGAAATAATTTATTAATAAAAGAGTTTATTGAATTATTTATGGACAAATACTAATTGATGTATTGAATAATATGGGAAAAAACATAATACATAAGTAGAAGCGTTATAAAAATATAATTTAATAAAAGGAGGTTATTTATGAATTTTTTTATACCTATATGCTGCATGCTATCAGCATGTGTTGGATCTAAAAATAAAAATAGACGTATTAATTATGGAAATAATGCACCTAATTAGATTAGATAATATTTCAATTATTCATGGAGTTTAATTTATGAAAAAGACAATTTTTGCGTTATCACTAATTACATTAATGTTACTTTCTAGCTGCGATGATAGGAATGGAGGAATAGCATACTTTAATCATTATACTTCTCCTGAAGAAGGGCTAAAATTCATAGATAAAATGGATTTTGATTTTAACTCTAAAACTTTCATTGATTTAAATTATATTGATGAGCTGAAGGATTCTAAATCTAGTTATTACGTTTATGGAAGAAGTAAGGAATTAGATTTTGATCCTGGTGAAAATTTCGAGAATGAATGCAATACACTTTTCTTCCCTATTTGTTATAGCTTTATAACTACAAGTGATACTACTTTTTGTGTACTAATGAATGAACATAATGAACATCCTGAAAAGCGGAAATTAGCAGCGGCTGATAATACTAAATATGATTGTTTTCTAATATCTATGATGGTAAGCGATCTTGAATCAGCGCCAAAAGAGTTGAGCACGTTTAATTATACAAATCAAGATGTAAAAGAACGTATTATTAATAAATATTGTTATTTATTTAATGATTGTAGAGAACTTGAAATGCCTTTCGGTGCTATTGTTTTTCCTAAAGAAACATCACAGGAAATAATTGATAAGCATTCTAACATAATTCTAAATTACTTTAGAAATTAGATTTTAAAATAATTTTTATTATTTATTGTTTACTTTATATTGTTCTAAAACTTTCGTTTAATAGATAATTTTTCTGTGCTAATATTTAAAGGGTAAATAGGGGTTTAAAATCTTAGTTATCTTTAAGTTTAATTTCTTCTTTTATCATTTAATATATAAGTATGAAAACTAAAGGTTTATTGTCTTCATTATGCGTTGGAGTCCTTTTAGCTGGATGCAACGCAAACATTAATTCAAATGGCCAATATAAGTTTAATGTTGGAAATAATTTTAATAACCAAATTTTTTCGTATAAAAGACCTGAACCTCCTCATTTTGAAGTAGATTATATAACTCAAGAAAAAGAAGAACCATATGGCCAATATAGAAAAATAGATGTCTCACAATTTAATGAAGGTGCTATTTATACTATATGTTATCCTGGCACATATTTATTAACAGGTAGAGCAACAAATTCTTCTATAAAAGTAAATACTACTGGAGAAGTAAATTTAATTTTTGATAATTTTAATCTTGCATCAATTGGTGATACACCTATCGATATTATTAATGCTAAAAAAGTTAATATTAAATTATTGTCTAAAACTAAAAACTATATTTGCGATAGTAGAACAAATGATAATAAAGCTGCAATATATGCTAATTGTCCTTTAGAGATTGAGGGACCTGGTTTCCTTTATTTGAATAGTTATGGAAGAGATCAAAAGGCTAAAGAAATAACTTATTATGGAAGATGTATTTTTACCCCATATGATTTAACAGTCACAAATGCTAGGATAATCATTGGTCTTTCTACAGGTGTGACAATTGAATCTTTGGGAAATATAACTTTTACAAATTCTAAATACGAAGCTAAATTTTCTTTTGGCGGAGGAATTAAAGCTACCGGAAATATTAATTTCAATAATTCATTATTTATATATAACGGATATATGAACGCTATTGAAGGCGAAATTCTAGATTTTCGTACATCTAATTTCTATGTGTTAACTATTGGAAAATATGAAAAAGTTAACAAAACATTAGAAGAACTTGATCCAAATAAAGTTTATTATGCAAAAGATGATTCTAATTATTTTAGAGTTAATTTAGATACTTTTGGTGGTAAGCAAACCTTATATACACTTGTAGATCCATCTAAAGCGATTGTCGCAAATAATTTCTCTGAATTTTTTGATTGTAACTTTATACTTGATACTGATGATGATTCAATTGCGTCTAATGGTACAATTACATCAAAGGATAATAATTACTATATTAAATCCACAAATCAAGGCATAGTAACTAAGGATTCTATTGTGCTTGATTCAACTCAAAATGACACATCTTTAAAAATTTTTGATTCCTATAGAGGTGTAGCTGCAAAAAATATTACTTTTAATGGTGGTATTAACTACATTTCTAGTAGACAAAGTGCGATAGAAACATTAGATGAGCCAAGTAATAATCAAAATCTCGAGCCTTTTATAAGTCTTGAAGAAAATACAAATTTGATGGTAAATACAGACGTTTATGGACTAATAAGTGATGGTGAATTAGCCGTAAATGATTCATTTATTTCTATTTTTGGCGGCACAGAAGAAACAGCTAAAACTTTAACATTTAGTAAAGAAGCCAGTCTTAATAATTCTACTCTTGTCACGATAAGTGATAAAAACGAAGATGTTTTGTTAAGCTCCGGTGGTGAAAAAAGTATTAATTCTCGTTTTGCAAAGCCATTAGAAAAAGACGAAGTATTGCATCTTGAAGGAAGTTCATTTTCAACTTCATTAATTATTCCAAAAGCTTATGAACAAATAGTTGTTTCAATGACATCTGATCAAATTAAAAACGGAAAATATATTATAAGTAAGGATGGTTTCGTAGATTATCAATTTATTAATAATATAGCTTTCAATGGCAAACCTGATGACACTCAGGAACTGCATAGCTTCGAAATAAATGATGACCAAGATTCTTATTCGTTTAAATTTTAAGCCTATTTTATTATTTACTTTATTTTTAAAGCCCATAAAATAGGCTTTTTTTGTTATATCGATTTACTTAAATATAAAAAAGTAGTAAATTATAGACATGGAAAAGAATTTCGAAGAAATAATCGAATACTTGAAAAAATTAGGCGAATATACCTTACCATCTTATAATGATTTACCTAAAATTCCACTTTATATGGAACAAGTCGTTAATTATATAAGTGAAACATTATCGCCTCTTTTTAAAGAGAACACTAATGGAATTATTTCGCCACATAGAGTAAATAATTATGTTAAAGCGAAGATTCTCGTTCCACCAAAAGATAAAAAATATGATGTTAATCATATTGGTTATTTGATTTTTATTTCTTTATTGAAAACTAGTTCTAGTTTACGAAATCTTGCTGCTCTTATTGAAGTTGACAATAAATATGGAGATGGAGATAAAAAAGAACTTTATACTTTATTTAAAGAAATTCAAGACGATCAAATGGCAAAGGTTTTATCAGGAGTTATGAAACGATTAAATCTTTATGTAGATAATTATGAATCAAGTAGTGAGGATGACAATACAAAACAAGATAATTTCAATAAAAATATTGCTAACCTTGCTCTTAAACTTTATGTAAGCAGCGAAGTGAACAAATTAATTGCAGACGCTTTAACAAGTGGAATTGTTAAAGAAGTTCTTCCAAATAGTGCTTTAAAAGGTCAAGATATCGATTCCAAAATCGAAAATATTAAAATCAAAAAAGAAGCTGAACAATTAAAAGTTAGATAAGGGGGAACGATTATGAAAGTTTTAGTTACTGGTGGTTTAGGTTTTATTGGCTCACATACTTGCGTATGTTTGCTAGAAAATGGATTTGATGTTACAGTTGTTGATAATTTATTTAATTCTAAAATTGAAGTACTTGATAGAATTAAGCAAATTACTGGAAAAAATTTAGGATTTTATCAATTAGATGTTCAAAATTATCCTGAATTGAGAAAAGTATTTGAAAAAGAAAAATTTGATGCAATTATTCATTTTGCTGGATATAAGGCCGTTGGAGAAAGTGTTAAGAAACCTTTGATGTATTATCAAAATAACTTAGATTCAACTTTTTCGTTGTTACAATGTATGGAAGAATTTAACGTTAAAAATTTAGTTTTCTCTTCAAGTGCTACGGTTTACGGATTACCTGATAACGTACCACTTACTGAAGATTCTCCAGTTAAAAATGCGACATCACCATACGGACAAACAAAGGTTATGATCGAAAGAATTTTATCTGATATCAGTAAAATCCATCCTGAATATAACATTGCTATTTTAAGATACTTTAATCCAATTGGTGCACATAAAAGTGGTTTATTAGGAGAAGATCCAAATGGCATCCCTAACAACTTATTGCCGTATATTAATAAAGTAGCAGCTGGAGTTTTACCTTCATTACACGTTTTTGGAAACGATTACCCTACCCGAGATGGCACATGTGTGAGAGATTACATTCATGTTGTAGATTTAGCTTATGGACATTATTTAGCTTTAAATAAATTAGCTACAAATCCCGGTCTTGTGGTATATAATTTAGGAACAGGAAAAGGCACAACTGTTCTTGAAGTAATAAAAGCGTATGAAAAAGCAACAGGTGTTAAAATTCCTTTTGAAATTTATGGAAGAAGAGCTGGAGATGTTCCTGAAAATTACGCTTCTACAACTAAGGCTCAAAATGAACTTGGATTTAAATGCAAATATACTGTCGAAGATGCTTGCTTAGATGGATATAATTTTCAAATTGCAGAAGTTAAAAGAAATAATTAAAATTATGATTGCAATAAAGCAATCATAATTTATTATCCTGTAGACAAATGGTAAAGTCACATGTCTCTGAAACATGGTTTTTGCTGGTTCGAATCCAGCCAGGATAGCCAAATTTAAAAATGATCTATAGAACTTTAAAAATCATTAAATATTTTATGATTGATAATGAATTTAAAGCTCTATAGATTTTTATTTGCCTAAAAATATATAATAAAAATGTATTTTGAGTAAAAAATAGAAAAAATGTTAACATTTTTTATATCAATGATAGAATATAAATATCATGAAGGGAGCAATTAACATGACAAAGACATATGATTCATTACCTCTTATTGTAAGAGTATTACTTCAATTAATCTTTGGTTGGGTAATTTCAATTTTCTATAGAGTCTTTAAATTTTTAGATTCTAAAGATACAGGAACAATCTTAGGTATTGTCTTATCAATCTTCCCACTTATGTGGTTTGTAGATTTAGTTACTACAATATTCCAAGGAAAGATTACTGTATTAGCAAAATAAAAAATTACCAGATTATTCTGGTAATTTTTTTGATTTAGAGTTTTTATCGAAAGTTTCATAACTAACTTTTAACGGTTTAAATGTTAGCTCGATATCACGCTTCATTAGTTCAAGAGCGTCCTGATAGCAATTATTGAATTCTATATAAATCGCTAGAACTTCCTTGTCTTCTAAGGATACATTTCTAATGTAAGTTTCTTTAACTGTGAATTGAAAAGTGTCGATGACATCAATGATTTGCTTATAAGTTATCTGACTATTTTTATCCAGGAA
Organism: uncultured Bacilli bacterium; assembly: GCA_963557285.1. Classification (GTDB taxonomy): domain Bacteria; phylum Bacillota_I; class Bacilli_A; order RFN20; family CAG-826; genus Onthovivens. The sequence goes on from CAUWDL010000011.1 coordinate 12,126, forward strand.
GATTATTAATTTGCTAGCCTTTTTACCAGCATGCACTTCAAATTTATAAAATACAAATAAAGTAAGATAAACAGCTAATGATCCGACCAATGCGATTGTGAAATTGCCACTGCCACACGCTAATCCAATAGCCATAGCAACCCACAATGTAGAAGCAGTAGTTAGGCCTTTAATTGAAGTCTTGTTTTTAATAATAACACCAGCACCAAGAAAACCAATACCTGTAGGAACACTTGCGGCTAATCTCATTGTTTCATATTTATCAGGAGAATAACCGATTGAATACATTGAGACGATCATTATTGTGCAGCTGCCGATTCCAACTAACAAATGAGTTCGAAATCCTGCATTGTGTCCTTGTGCTTCTCTTTGATATCCAACAATTCCAACTAAAATAATACAAACCAAATATGAAATAATTATTAAAATGAGATTGCCAACACCATTACCATCAAATAGTGAATTAAAAAAATCAATAATCCGTTTGTCTACCGTAAAAACATCATCTGTATGCAATTGTGGCGAATTGCTTACAAGATTTAAAATAAAGTTATTCATTTATTTTTCCTCGTAACATGAGTATATCATAATTTTATTATGAAAAATAGCATAATAATATATGTATAATGTAATAATTGGATAAAAAATATCATTAATTTTTTTAACATTTTATTAATTGGATGATATGCAATAATTTTATATAAACTTAGCAATTATTTTATCTTTTTTATTTTATTTTTTGCTAAAAATAAAGTTATGTTTTTGTGTTTAAAATAGAAAATGTAAGTAGTATAATGAAGGCGTATTAACAAAAGGAGATAATTTTTTAATATGGCAGAAATTAAAAAACATATGCAAAGTGTTGATGGTAATACAGCTGCTGCTTTAATGAGTTATAACTTCACTGAAGTTGCTGCAATTTACCCTATTACTCCATCATCACCTATGGCAAATTACGTTGATATCTATGCTTCACAAGGTAAAAAGAATTTCTTTAACAGTACAGTTAAAGTTTGTGAAATGCAATCAGAAGCTGGCGCAAGTGGTGCATTACATGGTGCTATGAATGCTGGTGCTTTATCAACAACATACACAGCTAGCCAAGGTTTACTCTTAATGATTCCTAACATCTATAAATGGTGTGGTGAACTTCTTCCAGCTGTTATGCACGTATCAGCTAGAAGCTTAGCAACAAGAGCTTTATCAATTTTCGGTGATCACCAAGATGTTTATGCAATTAGACAATCAGGCATCGCTATGATTTGTAGTGATTCAGTCCAAGAAGTTGCTGATTTGTCATCAGTTGCTCACTTAGTAGCATTAGATGCTGAATATCCAGTATGTCACTTCTTTGACGGTTTCAGAACTTCACACGAAATTCAAAATGTTGAATTTATCGATGATGAAGAATGGAAGAAATTAGTACCATGGGATAAAGTTAAGAAATTTAAAGACAGAGCTTTAAATCCACACGGACACGCAGTCGCTAAAGGCGGTGCTGAAAATGACGACATTTACTTCCAAGGAAGAGAAGCACAAAACGCTCACTTTAACAATGTTTTACCAATAGCTGAAAAATACTTCCAAAAAGTAACTGAAATGACTGGTAGAACTTACGCTCCATTCGTTTATTATGGTGCAAAAGATGCTACAAAAGTTATCATTGCTATGGGCAGTGTTAACGAAACAGCTTATGAAGTCGTTACTGATTTAATGAATAAAGGTGAAAAAGTTGGTATGGTTAGAGTTCACCTCTATAGACCATTCTCAGCTAAACACTTAGTTTCTGTTTTACCAGAAACAGTCAAAGAAATTGCTGTTTTAGATAGATCAAAAGAATTAGGATCAGTTGGTGAAGCATTATATGAAGATGTTTGTGCAGCTTTAAACCTCGAAGGTGTTAAAGATGTAAAAGTTATTGGTGGTAGATATGGATTATCATCAAAAGATACTCAACCAAAGCACATCAAATCTGTATTTGACTGGATGTTAAGCGGAAAAGAACACCACAACTTCTCAGTCGGAATCAATGATGATGTTACATTCTTATCAATCCCAGTAGATGAAAATTATGAAATTGCTCACAACTACACATCATGCTTATTCTATGGTTTAGGTAGTGATGGTACAGTTGGTGCTAATAAATCATCAATTAAGATTATCGGTGATGCAACTGGACAATATGCCCAAGCTTATTTTGCTTATGATAGCCGTAAATCAGGTGGTGTTACAAGATCACACTTAAGATTTGGTAAAGAACCAATTCACTCAACATATTATGTTGAACACGCTGCATTCATTTCATGTTCACTTGATACATATGTATTCAGATTTGATATGTTAAAGAATTTAAGCAAGGGTGGTACATTCTTACTTAATACAGATATGAATGATGAAAAGTTAATTGCTTCACTTCCAAATAGAGTCAAATATCAATTAGCTACAAAGAATGCAAAATTCTATGTTATCGATGCAAATAAGATTGCTCTTGAAATTGGTATGGGTAGACATACAAATACAATTTTACAAAGCGCATTCTTCTATCTTAATCCACAAATTATGCCTTATGACGAAGCAAATAAATGGATGAAGAAATTAGCATTAAAGACATACGGAAGAAAAGGTCAAGATGTTGTTGAACTCAATTATAAAGCTATCGATAAAGGTACAGAAGGCTTAAGAGAAGTCAAAGTTGATCCAGCATGGGCTAAATTACCATACAACAGGGAAAGACAAGTTATTGGCGATGACTACTTTGATACATATGTTGATGTTATCAATACACTCGATGGATATGATTTACCAGCAAGTAAATTTACTGAATTTGAATTACTCGATGGTACAATGAGAGAAGATGTTACATATAACGAACAAAGAGGAATTGCAGATAGAGTTCCAGAATGGAATAAAGATTACTGTATTCAATGTAACACATGTGCATTTGTTTGCCCTCATACTACAATTAGACCATTCTTATTAACAGATGAAGAAGTTGCTAAAGGTAGTGAAAACTTAAAAGCAAGTGTTGTTGATGCAAAAGGACCAGCAACAGTTAAAGGACTTAAATACATTATTCAAGTTTCACCTAAGAACTGTGTTGGATGTGGACTTTGCGTTAAAGAATGTTTAGCAAATAAAGCTGCAAACAAGGCTGGCAATGATCATTTTGCATTAAAATTAGTTGAAGCTAAATCACAATTCCACAAGGAAGCTGATGCAACTTATTTATATAAACATACTGAATATAAAGCTGATAAATTCCCTGTAACAACAGTTAAGGGTGCTGCATTCTTAATGCCATATATGGAAGTCAGTGGAGCATGTGCTGGATGTGGCGAAACACCATATTACAACTTACTTTCAAGATTATTCGGTAAGGATTTATTAATTAGTAATGCTACAGGTTGTTCATCAATCTATTGTGGTTCTACACCATTAACCCCATTTGTTAACGATAAAGATAAGAATGGTCCAGCATGGGCTAACTCATTATTCGAAGATAACGCTGAAAACGGTTATGGTATGAGATTAGCAACAGATTATAAACTTGCTAATATTGCTAGAATTTTAAATGCTGCATTAGAAAGTGAAACTGTTGAATCAGAATTAAAAGATGCTATTAAGAATTACTTAGCAAATATCAAAAATAAAGACGAAGCTAGAAAGATTATCCCTGGCCTTGTTTCATTAGTTAAAGCTAGTAAAGATGAAGCAGTTAAAGAAGTCTTAGATTACGAAAAAGATTTACTCGATAAGAGTGTTTGGATCGTCGGTGGCGATGGTTGGGCATATGATATTGGCTACGGCGGATTAGACCATGTTTTAGCTAGTGAAGATGATATCAATGTCATGTGCTTAGATACTGAAGTTTATTCAAATACAGGTGGACAAGCTTCAAAGTCATCACAAACTGGACAAATCGCACAATTTACAGCAAGTGGTAAAAAGACAAGTAAGAAGAATCTTGCATTAATGGCTATGGCTTATGGAAATGTCTATGTTGCTCAAGTTGCATTAGGTGCAAACCCAATGGCTGCAATCAAAGCATTTAAAGAAGCTGAAAGCTATAATGGACCATCATTAATCATTTGCTATGCACCATGTATTAACCAAGGTATTAAAGGCGGAATGGTTAACTCAATCGAAGTTGAAAGAGCAGCTGTTGAATGTGGTTACTTCACAACATTTAGATATGATCCACGTTTAGTCGCTCAAGGCAAGCCAGGATTAACACTTGACTGCAAAGAACCAGACTTTACAAAGATTAGAGACTTCATTATGAAAGAAACAAGATATTCACAATTACCAAAGATTAATCCAAGTGAATGTGAAGAACTCTTCAAGAAGAATGAAGAATGCTCAAGACAAAGATGGGAAAGAATTAAGAAATTCGGACTCTAATATTTAAAACAATATAATAAAACCCAGCTTTTGCTGGGTTTTTAATTTTCCAATTTATTTTTTAATCAATTTGAATATATTTTTATATATAAAATAATTTATGTGTGATATTATTTTTAAGGTTAATTTTATGTATTGTAGAAAATGTGGGCACGAGATACCAGATAGACATACTTATTGTCCATTCTGCGGAGCTGATCAAAGAAAGGAAACAACTTCCTTTACGACCATGCTCGATATTAAAGAGATCAAAAAGAATAAAATTACTAAAACAAAGAAAAATATTGTTTCAACAGCTTCTTGGTTTACATGTGTTTTATCTTTAATCGCTTTAGTTTTTGCAATTTTAATTTTTCGGAATATAAATGTTTTTGCTTGGCTTGCAATTGGCTTTAGCGCTTTAGGATTAATTGTTTCTTTTATAGGCATTAAAGCAACAAATCATAACGTTAGAAAAGGAGCTCCATTAGCGTACAGTGGTTTAGCTATTAATCTAATTTGCTTATTATTTGTTGTTGTTGTTTTATTATTAAATTATTTCTATAAATAAGAGAAGGAAGGGTTAACTTCCTTTTTTTATTATGCACATTATTATTAAATATATTTTATAATATACTAAAATAAATTCATGGAGAATATTATATGAGAATTGTTTCTTTTAATGTTAATGGACTTAGAGCTATTTTAAATAAAGATTTTATAGAAGATTTTAATAATCTTAATGCAGATATTTTTTCCCTGAATGAAACAAAATTAACAAGTGATTTGGCATTTGAATTTCCTTTTAAACCAGTAGGCTATGAAGTATTTTATACAAATTCTCAAATCCGTAAAGGTTATAGTGGAGTTGCTATCTTTACAAAAAAGCATCCTTTAAACGTTCATTATGGCTTGATTAATAATAAATATGATGATGAAGGAAGAGTTATTACTTTAGAATTTGATAATTTTTACTATGTAGCAGCTTATGTTCCAAATAGTGGAGATGGGTTAAAAAGATTGGATTTTAGAATGCAATTTGAAAAGGATTTAATTGAATATTTTTCTCAATTAAACAAACCTATAATTTATGCAGGTGACTTAAATGTTGCTCATAATCCAATTGATTTAAAAAATCCTAAAAGTAATGAAAGAAACGCTGGATATACAATTGAAGAAAGAAACGCATTCTCTAATTTATTAAATAGCGGATTTATTGATACATTTAGATTTTTATATCCTGAAAAAGTTCAATATTCTTGGTGGAGTTATCGTTTTAATGCTAGAAAGAATAATGCTGGATGGAGAATTGATTATTTTGTTGTAAGTGAAAGTTTAAAATCTAAAATAAAGGATTCAATAATTCATAACGAAATTATGGGTAGCGATCATTGCCCTGTGGAGCTTGATATAGATTTATAAAATGAAAAGAATATTAACGTTTGAACAATCAAAATATTTAGATGAAACTGCGATAAATAGTGGCATCAATAGTTTAAGTTTAATGGAAGAAGCTGGATTCAGTTGCTATAAAATAATCAAACAAAGAATAACGCCCGATAGTCACATCTTAATTGTTTGTGGTAGTGGTGGGAATGGCGGCGATGGAGCTGTTATCGGAAGATATTTTTTCGAGGATGGCTTTGATACATCTATTTATCTTATCGGTGAGCATTTAAAAGAAGATACCAAAATAAACCTTGCAAGGTATCATGGTAAGTTTGTTAAACGACTTAATGATTTAGCAATTGATGGAAATTTAGTTATAATTGATGCCATTCTGGGTGTTGGCAATTTAATGTCTTTAAAGCACAATTATATTGAATTAATCGATACTTTAAATCAAATGAATGGTTTTAAAGTAAGTATAGATATTAATAGCGGAATTAATACTAATACAGGTTTTGCATTAGAAACTCATTTTAAAAGTGATTTAACAATTGCTATTAATAATTTTAAATTAGGTCATTTCTTTAATGATGGAATTGATGCTTATAAAGAACTTGTTAAAGTTGATATTTCTATTGACGATTCGATTATCAAAAATCCATTTTTATCTGCTGATAAGAATGATTTTAAAACATTGTTTTTAAAAAGAAATAAAGATTCTAATAAAGGAACTTATGGCAGAGCTGCACTTATTGGTGGTTCTAAATTGACTCCTGGTGCGATTAATTTGTCGCTTAATGCTTTAGCTTCTCTTAGATGCGG
>CAUWDL010000012.1:0-18504 GCA_963557285.1 uncultured Bacilli bacterium
TTTCAAGTATATTTTTCTCTTCTTGAAGTAAAACTTCGCCATTACTTATAAAGATAAATTCATCACAAATTTTTTCTAAATCGCTAATTATATGACTAGAAATAAAAACTAAATTATCATCATTTTCGTTTACAAATTCTAATAGCAAATCACAAAATTCGTCTCTTGCTACAGGATCAAGTCCGTTCATTGGTTCATCTAAAATTAAAATATTCGCATTATGAGATAAAGCAATAGCTATATTTAGTTTAGCTTTCATACCCTTAGAGAGATCTTGTATTTTCTTATTTTGCTTCAAATTAAACTTATTTAGATATTCGTTAAATTTTTCTTTATTCCAATTTAAAAATATTTTGCTTAAAATTTTATTTCCTTGAGATAATGTAATTCTTTCAGGTAAACAAATTTCATCAAGTGTAAAAGATATTTTTTCTTTTTCTTCACTTTTAAATTCTGCGATAGGCTTTCCGTTTATAAGACAATTCCCTTCGTTTGGATGAATGAGTCCATTCATAATCTTCATTGTGGTAGATTTACCACTGCCATTTTCTCCAATGAATCCGTAAATCTTTCCACTTGTAAGCTTAAAATTAACATTTTTTACTGAAAAATCTTTATATGTTTTTGTAACGTTTTTAAGTTCAATAATATTCATTAAATCAAGCCTTTCGAAAATAGATAGCCAATAGCCGAAACAGATTTAGCGTCTTTTAAAATTCCATCAGACATTAATTTTAAAATTTCATCCATACTCATTTCATATATTTCTAATCTTTCATTTTCATCCCAATGAATATCTTTTTTAACTAAATTATCAGCATAATATAGATAAATAATTTCATCAGTATAAGCACAAGATGGATATATTTCACCGATATATTCGATATGATTTGCACGATAACCCGTTTCTTCTTCTAATTCTCTTAAAGCAGTATTCTTAGGATCTTCTCCTTTATCACACTTACCTGCAGGAAATTCATAAATAATTTCATCATATGGATACCTATATTGCTTTTCAATTAGAAATTTTCCATTTGGAAGTTTTGCAACTACGCAACTAGCTCTACAATGCTTTATGTATTCACGATAGCTCTCCTTACCGTTAGGACACAAAACCTTGTCACGATATACATCAATAATTTTGCCTTTATATATTTCTTCTGAAGAAATAGTTTTTTCTTTTAATTCCATAAAATTCACCTAATTAATTTTATCATATTAAAAACTATTTAACATAATTACACAATTATTAGTATAAGAATTTAAATTTGTTTAAAATATAATCATGGAAAATATTATTGATTATTTAAAAGCAAATAAAGATATAACTTTTAATGAAAAAGAATTTTCACCGCTTGATGCATTAATTTTTGCTCGCTTAACTTATGTAGATTATAAATTAATATTGAAAAGCAATAAATATCGGACAAAAAAGAAATTAACTGATGTAATTTCTTCGATATTTTTAGAAAAAGAAAATGGAAATTTTAGATTTCGCTTGAAAGAAGACAAAGAATTGTTAGAAATAATTCGCGCTTCTTTAAGATATAGAAATATTTATATAAAAAGTTTTGTTTTTGACACTGACATAAATAAAGTCAAACAATTTTCCGCTGTAACTTTTGTTAACGAAGAAAAAGATAATAGATTTATGTATATTTCTTTTAAAGGAACAGATGGTACTGTAACAGGCTGGAAAGAAGATTTTAATATGGCATATCTTGAAGTTGTACCAGCTCAAGCAGAAGCAGCAAAATATTTAAAAAAGATTGTACGTTTTTCTTCAATTAAAAAAATATATGTAGGTGGTCATTCTAAAGGTGGCAATCTTGCAATTTATGCCGCAAGTCAATTAAGAAGATCAGTTCAAAATAATATAAAACAGATATATTCATTTGACGGACCTGGTTTTAAGCAAGAGTTTTTAGATACTAATGGATTTAATTCAATTAAAGATAAAATTACTCTCTATACTCCTCAAAGTTCTATTATAGGTCGACTTTTAAACAAAGACTATCGCACTATAATTGTTCAAAGCAGAAAGAAAATGCTTTATCAGCATAATGTTTATAACTGGAAAATAGAAAATAATAATTTCGTAGTTTTGGAAAAATATACATTTTTATCAAACAAAATCGATATCACTTTAAAAAATAATCTTCAAAAAATGACTATAGAAGAGCGAAAAACTTTTGTAGATGAAATTTTTGATATAGTAAAAGATCTTTCAAAAGATGATGTGATCGATTTTGGCGATGGGATGATAGATTTTTTAAAAAGATTCCGTTTAACTTTTAAATCAAAAAGCAAAGCAACTCAGGAATTGATACTATCGCTATTATCAAAATCTAAAGACGATGAAAAAGTAAAATTCATTGAGCCAAATAAAAACACTTCAAAGCTATCATCTAAAATAAAATCTATACAAGGAAAATTGCTTAATAAATCAAAAAATAAAAAATTAGAAGTCATTGATACAACCATAATAGAAGATAACGAGCAAAATAAAATATCACTTCTATCTTTAGAAGATAGAAGTGATATTAATTAATTTCTATCGAATAGGTGAATGTATATTGTTCACCTTTTTTAATGGTTTTAATAAAAGGCTTCTTTGTTATATCTCTCATAGGATTATCATAATCTGGTAAGCCAGTCCATGGCTCTATACAAACATAATCACCCCAAACTTTATCACTCCAAAGTGCAAAAAACTTAGCATCATCGCATGTTATTCTTATCGAGGAGCCATCTTTTTTATTTAATGATATGGTATTGTTAAAATCATCAGATTTTAAAACTATAGTATTAATATCATTAAATAATTTCTTATTCAAATCAATTCTATCTGTATCAAAAAATTCGATTTCATCAATTACAAATGAACTAGTTTCATCCATTTCCATTAAATGTAGTTGTGTCTCTTTATCAAGTTTTACACAGTTCCCGCTGATATCGAATTCAGTTTTTTTCTTGATTCCTGGCATTCTAAACGCTGGATGAGCGCCAATTTCAAAAGGCAATTCCTCATCTGAATTGTTTGTAACTTCGTATGAAATAATTATTTTATTTTTAATTAATTTATAAGTTACATTAAAAGAAAATTCAAATGGATAATGCCTTAGAGTTTCTTCGTTACTAGTAAAGTTAATACTGCATTCATCATTTTTTAATGAAGTAGATTCACCAATCATATATCTAATTAAACCATGATTTTTTAAGTCATAACGTTTTCTTTTATACGTATAAAACCCATCTTTCAATCTAGCAATGAAAGGAAAAATAACAACATCTTGCCCTTGCCATGAGTCTGGATTTTTTTGATAGAGAAGTTCACAATTTCTTTTTTTATCGAAAATTGATGTCATCGAACCCCCACAAGTTGTTACATCTAAACTTAAATAATCATTTTCTATTCTCATAATTGTTTCCCGTTAATTGAGTCCTAAACAATTATAACATTACTCAAGTAATTCTCATAACATTTGCTTAAACAATTTAAGTCTTTAAAATACTAAAAACCATTCAAAAACCAACTAAAAAAATAAAACCAATAGGTTTTCTATTGGTTTTATAAAGTATTAAATTATTTTAATGAATTCATCATTAATTCATTTAAGTTCTTGATAAATGATTCTTTATCTTCAATTTCAAATCCTTCAAGTAACATTGCTTCATTATATAAAACAGTTGAATATTTAGTTACCAAGTCTTTGTCTGCTTTTACTTTATCAAGAGCTTTAAATAAAGGATGCTCTGGATTAATTTCAAGAACTTTACTTGCTTTTGCTTTTTCTTCTTCACCTGGAATATTGTTGATTGTCTTTTCCATATTCAAAGATAAGCCATCTTTTGTTGATATACAAACAGGTGAATCAACTAATTTTGTTGACAAAGCAACTTCGTCTACTTTGCCTTTTAATGATTCTTTAATATTGTCGAGTAATTCTTTATTTTGTGCTTCAGCAATATCGAGTTTATCTTTTTCTTCTTTTGATAAATCTTCTTTATCATGATCTGCGATGTTCTTGAAACTTACTTTATCGTAATCATTCATCATTTTAATTGCGAATTCATCGATTTCTTTTGTAAAGAATAAAACATCAATTCCGTTCTTCTTATATTTTTCAATTTCTGGAAGTAATTTAATTGCTTCTTCACTTCTGCCAGTTGCGTAATAAATATATTTTTGACCATCTTTCATATTTTCTTTATATGTCTTAAAGTCAATATATTTATCACCGTTATTTAAAGTCTTAAAAACTAGTAAATCACTTAATAAGTCTTTCTTGTATCCATAGCTTGAATAGATTCCAAAGACAAGGTGTTCTCCATATAATTTAAAGAATTTAAGGTATTTGTCATAGTCTTTATTCTTTAAATCTTTTAAATTTGCAATTACTTTATTTTCGATGATTTCAGAAATCTTTTTAAGTCTTACATCTTCTTGAAGCATTTCTCTTGAGATGTTTAAACTTAAATCATTTGTGTCAACAAGACCTGTGATAAATTTCAAATAATCAGGGACAAGTTCCTTGCATTTATCTTTTATGAAGATATTTTTAATATAAAGTTTAAGTCCTTTTTCAAAATTTTGTGAATATAATCCATATGGAACTCTTGAAGGAATAAAGATAAGTGAATTGAAACTTACAACGCCTTCTACATTAAGATTTAAACTTAATAATGGATCTTCATAATCCATAAAATTATCTTTATAGAATTTATTTAATTCTTCTTCTGTTACATCCTTCTTATTTTTCTTCCATAATGGAACCATAGAATTTAAAGTTTTGATTACTTCTTTATCTTCATATTCGTCCTTTATTTCTTTACCATCTTTATGAACTTTTTCAATTTCTTTCATCTTGATAGGATATCTAACAAAGTCACTATATTTTTTAACTAAGTTTTCAATTGTGTAATCATCTAAATACTTGTCGAAATCTTCTTCACCTTCAGATTTTCTAATATGCAAAGTGATAGTTGTTCCTGTATCTTCTTTATCTTTTTCTTCAATTGTATAAGTATTTAAACCATCACTGGTAAATAAATATCCTTGATCATTTAAAGCTTTAGTATGAACTTCAACTTTATCTGCAACCATAAAAGCACTGTAGAAACCAACACCAAATTGGCCGATAATGTCAACGTCGCCTTTATCTTTTGCTTCTTTTAATTTTTCAATAAATTCTTTACTTCCACTATGAGCAATAGTTCCTAAATTTTTAACTAATTCATCTTTTGTCATACCGATACCGGTATCTTTAATTGTTAAAGTTCTAGCATCTTTATCTTTACTGATAAAAATTTCATAATCCTTTGATGGAACCTTGCCTTCGCTAGTCATTTCTAAATATTTATATTTATCAATAGCATCACTTGCGTTAGAAATTAATTCTCTTAAGAAAATATCTTTATTTGAATAAATAGAATTAATCATTAAGTTTAATAATTCTTTACTTTCAGTTTGAAATTCCTTTGTTTCTTTCATTGGATAAAATCCTCCTAAAATATGATCTCGTTAGCACTCATAATTTTTAAGTGCTAATTATATTCTAGTCCTAAATTTAGCACTGTCAACTAAAAAGTGCCAAATATTTATTAAATAAAAATTCCTTATTTGAAATAAGGAATTTTAGATGACTACTTCGTTTAATATTTTATAAACTGAATTACTACTTCCGTATAAATTCACACCTGCTTGTTTAACTATTCCGTTTTCATCGCAAATAATGAATTCATCAGAAGTTTTAGCAAATTTTAATAGTTTTTTCTCTTCATTATAATAATACCAAGGAGTATCTTTCGTTTCTTGAGTGAGATCTTTGTAATAGCTCGAATTAAATAAAGCATAGTTTTCTAAATAATTATTATTTAATTCGTTAAATTTTTGCATCCCGTTTTCATAGGAACTGATTGAAGTATTTTTTCCTTCAACTTGAATTTCCTTATTAAGATGATCAAGTGTAACCTTATATTCTTCACTGATATTATAAAATTCATACACAGTAGATTGTTCATTAGTTTCATATTTAAAATGATACAAATAAGTATCTTTATTTTTTATGTCAAACGTAACAGTTTTTGCACTCTTAATAGTATCCATATTAAAAGAATCAACAATGCCTTGTGCAACATCTTTTCTGATTACTTTAAAGCCATATTGATCGTTTGGTGATATACCTAAATTATTTATAACAATAAAAAATATTATAACAACAGTTAAAATGCACGAAATGAAAAAGCCAATATAAAGCAAGGCTTTTCCAAATTTTGAGCCTTTTTCTTTAATTGCTAAATTATGATTTTGATAAAACTCGTTTTTCATTTTAAACCTCTATATTAAATTTTACTATTAAATAGACGCTTCATAAAGAAAAAGCGCATTTAAATCGTATATTTATATTAAATTTAAGAATAAAACATTTTATAAAGCAAATGTCTTTAAAAAGAAAATATTCTTATATACAATGTAATTAAAGATATTCAAGGAGGAAATTAGATGAATAATTTAAGAATCTTTAAATGTGATAAATGTGGAAAAATGGTTGTTCTTTTACCAAATACACATGATTGCCAAACAATTTGTTGTGGTGAACCTATGAAAGAATTAAAGGCTAATTCAGTTGATGCTGCTTTAGAAAAGCACGTTCCAGCTGTTGAAGTTGTCGGAAATAAAGTTAATGTTCAAGTTGGAAGTGTTATGCATCCAATGTTAGATAATCATTACATTTCATTTATTATTCTTGTAACAGACAAAGAAACAAGAAGAGTAGATTTGTTACCAGGTCAAACACCTGTTCATACATTTACATTAAGTGAAGATGAAAAACCATTAGCAGTTTACGAATACTGCAATCTTCATGGACTTTGGGTCAAAGAACTTTAATAAATAAGCTCCTATCACAAGATAGGAGCTTTTCTTTATAAATTTTTATACATTATTATTAAGACAGTCTTACAAACATCTCTACATTTATCAGTAACATATTCAAAATAAGAATAAACTCTTTCGCCTAAACGAGTAATATCATAATCTTTTGCTTCAACATATAATTGGTGAACATGAAATTCGTAAATTTTATCGACAGCTTCTTCAAGGTTAAGAACCTTCTTAATTTTTGGTTCGATTAATTCTTTTTTATTTATGTTAGAAATATTTACTAAAACATCGTGCAAAGCATTAACAGCTTCAGTTGTTTTATCAATAAATAAATCAATTTTTGGTGGTAAAGATTGATAATTTCTCATGTAAAGTTTATAAGGAATTTCATCAATAGCATCATTTAAATCATCGATTTCATCTAACAATAAGAAAATGTCTTCACGATCAATCGGTGTCATAAATTCTTTAGCTAATTTTTCTTCAATAATTTTCTTTTCTCCATCAGCTTTATGTTCCAATGCATGAACTTTTGTTTTTAATTCTAATAATTTTGAATTATCGAAATTCTTTAAACCTTCTGATAAAATTTTCATTTCTTCAATAGCATATTGAGATAATGTTTGAAATGATTCAAAAAAATAATTGTTATTCTTCTTTTTAAAAAACATAATTTAATCCTCCTACCTCGATATCGCTATAAATATCAAAGTAAATATATAACCTATCAATCCGCAACCCGGGAATGTGAATACCCACGTCATGACCATTTCTCCAGCAGTCTTCCAATTCACTCGTCTTAAACCTTTACTCGCTCCGACTCCTAAAATAGAGAACGTTTTAACTTGAGTTGTAGAAACTGGAATGCCAAATAAGGTTGAAACAAGGATACCAATTGCACTAGTAAAGTCAGTAGCAAATCCTTCATATGGTTCAAGTTTAACCATTCCCATACCAACTTTTTTAATAATTTTATAACCACCAATTGAAGTTCCAATACCCATTACTAAAGCAGTAATAATCGCTAACCACCATAAAGATGAATCATTAGCCAAAGCTATAGGAGAACTTGGATCTTTAGCTTTGGCAGCTAATTCGATAGCTAAAAATAAAACGCCAATAAACTTTAATCCATCTTGTGCACCATGAACATAAGCCATCGCTGCACCACTACAAACTTCAGCATATTTAAAGAAAGGCCTAGTTTTATTACGATCCATTCTTTTGCAAATCATTCTTATCGAACTTATGATTAAATAACCAACGAAGAAACCAAAGAAACAAGACAAAAATAATCCATATAACGTAAAAGCCCAACTACTAGTAGGTCCAAAAGGAATCTTAGCATCAAGACCCATTGTCATTGCAGCAAGTCCAGCTCCAGTAATACCAGCAATTAAAGCATGTGACTCACTACTAGGGATTCCAAAAGCCCAAGCTAATATTCCCCAAGCAATAACACCAACCATTCCAGCGCATAACGCATCTAGAGCAAGTCCATATTGTGTTCCAAAATCTACCATGTTCGAGATTGTTTCAGCAGTTTGCTTCGAAATAAAAAACATAGTTAAAACACCAAGGAAATTAAATACTGCAGCCATGATGATTGCTGTTTTTGGTTTTATACATCTTGTAGAAATGCATGTGGCAATAGCGTTAGGAGCATCTGTCCATCCGTTAATAAATACAACACCAATAACGAGTAAGATAGCAACAATGAGCATTGGCGTATTGCTAATCAACTCTAAAATTTCTTGAAAATTCATAAAATAATTATATAGATAATCTATATTTCAGAAAAGAAAAAAATATTTACAAAGTCATTACAATTGCAAATTTTTAATTGAAATCATTGTAAATACTGAAATTTAATACATTTTTTAATAAAAATGAAAATAATCTTAGCAATGCTAAGACTATTTTCGAGGGGGAGTTAATTTATTTTAAAGTCTAACGAATGATACTGAGCCATCCTCTGCAATGACTTTTTCGAAGAAGAATTTTGCTTCTTCATCGTTAGCATCTTCACGTTCTACTTTAAAAACTTCTTTATTATCTCTAACGGTTTTCTTTACTTCGTACTCAACGCCATTCTTTTCGTATTCAACTTCTTTCAAACCATCTTTGTGATTTTCGATAGAGATAGAGTAATTTAATTCGACTTTACCATTATTTACAAATGTATATTCGAATTCTGTTTCAGCTTCATTCTTTTCAGCTTCATTTTCTTCTTCAACAAGAACATAGGAAGTTTCATTGATATTTACTTTGAATGTTCTTTCAACTTCAGATTCATTTTTTTCTGTTTCGCTTTCACTAATTGATGTGAATGGGTATTTTTCATCTGTTGAAATGAATACATAGCCATCTAATCTTTCACTTTGTTCTGATTCTTGATCTTTGTTTTCTTCTTTATTTTCTTCTTTGCCATTTTCTTTAGCTTTTTCAGTTAAAACTTCTTTGTTATAAACAAGTGTATATGTTGCATCTTTTAAATTTGAATCTTTATATGTAACTTCTTCTTTAAACTTATAAGTAACATCGTTAATAATTGTATCTTCTTCAGTAATAGTTGAATTTAAGACAGATCCATTATTTAATAAAGCATCAATTGAAGGTAAGATTTCTTCAATATCTTTTGTATTGATTTCATCTTGATTCATAGCTCTATAAGCACAATTCATAGTTCTCATTGTGCTTGTGCTTAAAGCACTTTGCAATAATTTAACTCCGGTTAAAGTTTCAATATTTTTCTTTTCTTTAACTGAAAGTTGTGTAGTAGGTTTTGTAGTATCTTGAGATCCGCAACTTGTAGCACCAGCGATAATCCCGAAAGCACTAACTGCACCGATTAATAAATGTAATTTTTTCATAATTCTAAATCTCCTTTGATTTGATTTACACTATAAAAACGAACTACTTAATATTTTTATTGGAAATATTTTTATTTTTTTAAAAAATAATAAAACAAAAAATAAAGCTGCTAGATAGCAGCTTTATTTAAATAATTATTTCTAGTTCACCTGAAGTATATTTAGTTGAATTGTCTAAATATTTGCCTTGTACTTCTAATTTGCTTATTTCTTCTATATCATCGCCTTCCATAGAAGCTAAGAAAGATACTCCATCTTCATGTTTTATAATTTTGTTGAAATTAAATTCAATATTGCCTTTAATTAATTCAATCTCAAATTTAGTATCATCTTCAGCGGTTTCATATTCGTATGTTAATTCGTAAGCTTTATTTTTAAAACTATTATCATTAAATAAAGTATATGAATAGCATTCTTCAGTCTCAGTTGTTTCAAGTTCTGATTTCTTTTCAATAATATAGGAACTTGATCCGTCTACATTTTTAAATAAACTTTTATATTTAGTTTCTTTTTCATCTTCTTCTATTTCTGATTCCTTAATAATAGAAGTTTCATACATATCTTCGCCTAAGCAATATAATGCTTCATAACTTTGTTTATCGTTTTCATTATCACCAAGGTTTAGATCGTTAAAATACAATTTAGCAAACGGGGTATCTTCGCCAGGATGTCTAAATTCATTCATGTATTTATAATTTTTATTTAAAATCGTTTCATTAACTTCTTTAGCTTCAGTAATAACTTCTTCGCTTAATACATCTAATGACTTATCGATTTTATCGTATTGAACACAGATTTCATTAAATGAATCTTGTGTCACGTTTGTTTCAGTGTTTTCTTTTTGTCTAAATTTAAGTAAATTATTAAAATTTAAACGATCATCTTGGTTAGCAAAGGCATTAAATGTTGCTAATTCAGTTTGAATGCTTTTATTTTTAATAAGTAAATCTGATTTATCAATGACAACATTATCACCAGTGCCAAATAATGGAATGCATACACAAAGTACTGTTGCTGCAAGCGCTAATGTGCAAAACGAACCGCCAATAACAAAATATTTCTTTTTGTTAGAATGTGCTTTTTCTTGAGACATTTCATAATTATATTGTCTTAAGATATCATTGCTTGTTGTTTGTATCTGATATTTTAAATCATTTTTTACAGCATTAACGATTTCATCATCATGAATGTTCCTCATAGCTTTATTGCTCCTTTCAATTTTTTAATTGAATTATTGTAACTCCGTGTAATTGTTCCAATTGGCCTATGTTTTAACTTTGCAATTTCATCGAAAGTTAAATCACTCATAACATGTAATACAAATATTTCAAACTCTTTAGGTTTTAAAATTTCTCTAACTTTATCGAGCAAAATATTTCTATCAATGTCATTTTGATCAACTGTTGATGGTTTATCTACCTCTTCATCTAATTGTCGAACTCTATTATTCTTTTTAAAGTAATCTAATGTAATATTTCTGCTTAAAACCATCAAATAGCCTAAAATATTATCATCGTTTTCGAGCTGATTAACATTTTTTAAAAATCTAACAAATGTGTCTTGTAATAAATCTTCACTAATTTCATAGCTCTTAGTTAGGCTAAAAATGTTATAAAAAACCTTTTCCTTTACTGCTGCATAAAAAGAATCAAACAATGAAAAATCATTATTTTTGAATCTTATTACGCATTCTCTTAAATTAACTTCCATTTTGTTCCCTACACAATTAAAACGAACAAGAATTAAAACTTGTTGGATTTATTTTAACAAAATAAGAAAAAAGAGGGAAAATTTAATTTCCCTCTTTTAGATTATTCAGCCCTTTTTACAGTAATTCCTAATTCTTTTGTATAATCAACAATATATTTCCTAGAAGGAGAAATTTCTTCGTCGATTATCATTTTTGCAATTACAGTTTCTATATTGTGTTGAATATATCTTTTTAATGGTCGAGCACCAAATTCTGGAGAATACGCATTTTCAAGTACATAGTCTTTAACATTATCAGTAAAGTCAACAATATAATATTGATTTAATAATCTTGTCTTTAAATCATTAAGCATTTTTTCTACAACCTTATATTGAACTTCTTTAGATAATGAATTGAATGTAACAATTTCATCTATTCTATTAAGGAATTCTGGCTTAAACGTTCTATGCAAAATTTGTTCTACTAATTCGTGATGTCCGTCAAGAATTTCTTGAGATCCTAAATTACTTGTCATAATAATAACGGTATTCTTAAAGTCACAAAGTCTTCCTTGAGCATCCGTTAATCTTCCATCATCCATCACTTGAAGTAATAAATTCAAAACATCTGGTGCAGCTTTTTCGATTTCATCAAATAAAACAATTGAATATGGGTTATGTCTTACAGGTTCAGTTAATTGGCCGCCTTCTTCATATCCTATATAACCTGGCGCAGCTCCAATTAATCGTGAGACACTGTATTTTTCCATATATTCACTCATATCAATACGGATTATCTTTTGATCGCTATCGAATAGTGCTTCAGCTAACGCTTTAGCAATTTCAGTTTTACCAACTCCAGTAGGACCTAAGAATAAGAATGAACCAATAGGTCTATGTGGATCGTTAATTCCAGCTCTTTGTCTAATAATAGCGTCGCTAATAAGTTTAATGGCTTTATCCTGCCCAATTACTCTCTTTTTAAGAACGTCTTCAAGATGTAAAACTCTTTCTTTTTCGCCTTTAGTAATTCTTTGAACAGGAATATTTGTCATTTTTGAAACTATAGATGCGATGTTATCTTCTGTTATTACATCACTTAAAATTTTATGATGATTATCATTCTTCTCAAGTAACTCAAGTCTATTATTTAATTCAGGTATTTCACGATATTGAATTTCAGAAGCACGTTTATAATTTCCTTGATTATAAGCATTTTGAAGTTCAAAAGTTAAATTATCTAATTTAGCTTTTAGTTCTTTGACTTCTTTAATTTCTTCTTTTTCTTTTTGCCATTGTTCAGTTAATTCTTGAGCTTCTCTATTTAATGAATCTAAATCTTGTTGAAGTTTTTCTAATCTAATTTTAGATTGTTCATCCTTCTCTTGTTTTAAAGCCATCTTTTCAATTTCAAGTTGTCTAATTTTTCTAGATTTTTCATCAAGTTCACTAGGCATTGACTCAATTTCGACTCTAGTTTCAGCACATGCCTCATCGATTAAATCGATTGCTTTATCAGGTAAGAATCTATTAGTTATATATCTTACACTGTAGTTAACTGCAGCAACTAAAGCGTTGTCAGTGATATGAACACCATGATGAGATTCAAATCTAGGTTTTAAACCTCTAAGTATAGAAAGGGTGTCTTCTTTTGATGGCTCTAATACCATTACTGGCTGGAATCTTCTTTCAAGTGCTCTATCTTTTTCTATATATTCTTGATACTCCTTTAGAGTGGTAGCACCAATACAATCAATATCGCCTCTTGCTAGCATTGGTTTAAGCATATTTGAAGCGTCCATTGCGCCTTGATTTCTACCAGCTCCAACGATTAAATGAATTTCATCAATAAATAAAATTATTTTATGATTAGAATCTTTAATTTTATTTAATACAGCTTTTAATCTTTCCTCGAATTCACCTTGATATTTTGCACCAGCAACCAATGCACCCATATCTAATTCAAATATTTCTTTATCCTTTAATGTTGATGGAACATCATTTTTAACAATTCTTTGAGCTAAACCTTCAAGTATGGCTGTTTTACCTACGCCTGGTTCACCAAGTAAAATTACATTATTCTTTGTTTTTCTAGCTAAAACAGTGATAATGTTTCTTATTTCTTCATCACGTCCAATTACAGGATCAATTTTATTTTTCTTTACTTCTTCTGTAATATTTCTTCCAAACTTACTTAATATATTTTCATCTTTTGAATAATCTTCTGGTCCATTATAATTCATATTATGCACCTCCTTAGCACTCTAATAATTTAAGTGCTAAATATATTATATATTCTTAATTAGCACTGTCAATATTTAAGTGCTAATAATTAAGTTATTAATGAACAATTTTATATCAACAAAAACATATACTCATAACTCTAATAGTATTAATAAAATTATGAAATTATAAGCAGGCCTATTCGATTTATAATCAAATATATTTACATATTGTATCTTTAAAATAGTATCTCTTTAATAAATATGATTTCCTCATCTTCTTTTAAATTAAATTCTTAACTATATAAACAATCCACACATCATAAAAATTTATTTTGTTAGATAAATTATAATTATTATTAAATCCTTTATTTTTTGATGTATTTAATGTCCAGATTTAATGATGAGCTTATTGATGTTAGATATATTATTACAGTTATAAACAAAAAACAGAATTCGAGGCAAATAAATCATGTGCTATGAATCTTTACGTTTAATAAATATTAATAAAAAAATCGATATTTTTATATCGATTTCATATTTCTAATAAAAGTATGGGGCGAAATACGGGATTCGAACCCGTGCATGCCTGGTTCACAGCCAGGTGAGTTAACCGCTTCTCCAATTTCGCCAGCGTATGTTATTTTATCAAATAAAAAGATTCATTACAACATATAAATATTAATTGCTTGAAATAAATAGTAACTAATTATGAATATTAAGCAAAAGAGTTTGCTTAATATTCTTTGAAGACTTTCTGTTCAAATAAATACTCACTTTAATATATCTACTTATGAATAATGTAATGTTAACATTAAAAAATAAAATTACATGGCGACAATATTCGACACTTAATGTTGATTATTTTCGTAATAAAAACGAAAATAATGATTATATTAACTTAATTATGGCTAAATTTTTTATTTTAATTGTATGATTTTAAACAAAAATGGTATAGAATGTTGA
This sequence comes from uncultured Bacilli bacterium, assembly GCA_963557285.1. Lineage (GTDB taxonomy): Bacteria > Bacillota_I > Bacilli_A > RFN20 > CAG-826 > Onthovivens. The sequence continues at coordinate 14,637 of CAUWDL010000012.1, forward strand.
TTATCAAACAGAAAGGGGTATTATGAAAAAAGAAGATCAAAGAATAAAAGTTACAAAAATATTAATAAAAGAAGCTTTATCTAAACTTTTGAAAGAAAAAGATTTTAACAAGATTTCGATTAAAGAATTATGTGAACTCGCAGGAATCAATAGAGGTACTTTCTATTCTCACTACAAAGATATAAACGAATTACAAGATAAAATATATGAAGAGTTCTTTGAAACATTTCAAAATTCATTTATTCCAAGTTTAAAAAACGCTGATAAATCTAGCCTCGCTTCTGAAGAAATGATTAATAATATTCTTGTTTTCTTAGAAAATAATAAAAATCTTTGTATTATTATGCTGCATAGTAATAAAAAGAGCGAATTTGTTAATCAACTTACAGAAATAGGTAAAAACATTGTAACATTAACATATCCAAAAGTACTTAAGATAGAAAATTTTGAAGATATAGAACTCTTTTATCACTTTGTATCTGGCGGATCTATTGAAATATTAATCCAATGGATTGATGCCGGATGTCAAACAAAAACAACAGTATTATCACAAAAACTAACAAAACTTATAAAATCATCTCTTAGTTATTTCGAGCTTAACTAAGAGATTTTCTTTTTAAATAATTCTTTCTTATTTCTTGTTTTAACTAAAGTAACTTCATTGCATACAGTTAATATAACTAAGAAAAATAAGATTAAATAAGGTAAGTATATAAAACTAATTTGCTCACCAAAAACCCCAAATAAAGGTACGATAACTAATGAAGCAATATATGCAAACCCTATTTGCATAGACATTACATTTTGTGACAATTCTTTTGTAAATCTATCTGGAGTCGCATGAACAATTGATGGATATATAGGTGCGCAGCCTAGTCCAATTATAACTACTGCAAATGGCATTATCTGTATATTAAAATTCATCATAAGCATAATAACTCCGCCAAGCACAATACCTTCTCCAATTCTAATCATATTTTTATCATTAACTTTTAAAGATATTAATCCAGAAGCAATTCGTCCTGTCATAATTCCTAAATAAAAATACGATGACCATCTTGCTGCAGTAGCTTCATCTACACCTAGTCCAAATACCATCATGGAGGCAAACCAATTGCCAGTTAGACCTTCAATCGCTATATAGCAAAAGAAGGCTATAATCGCAAATGCAACGCCTTTTATCTTAAAAGTTTCAAAAAAGCCTAATGTAATCGCATGTACTTCTTCTTTTGCACTATCTCGAGAAGTAAAAGATTGCTCAGCATAATTCCATACTTTTACTGTACACAGTGTAATTAAGAAAATAACACTTTGAATTATGGCAAGACGTAAAGCGCCGTCTCTCCATCCGTTTAGATCTGTTAAGAAAAATGATAAAAGAAAAGGAGATAAAGTTGCTCCAACACCCCAAAAAGCATGTAACCAATTTAAATGAATTGCTTTATAGTGCAGTGCAACGTAATTATTGAGCGTAGAGTCAATTGCACCTGCGCCAATTCCCAAAGGGATCATTGATAAGCATAGCAAGGCAAAATTAGAAGCATACGCACTGCAAATTAAACCTGTACAAGTGAGCATTATTGAAATTATAACAACGCCTTTTTCTTTGAAAATTTTTATTAATTTGATAGTAAAAAATGAAGTCAGTATCGTAAAAAACGATATAACAATATTGAGTACTCCTTGTAGTGATTCACTAACACCTAACGATTGAGAAATTGAAGGCCACGAGCTTCCAATAAAGGAGTCTGGCAATCCGAGCGATATAAATATCAAATAAATAATTAATAATAAGACTGTACACATAAAAATACATTGATAATTATATATTAAATTGTTTTAAACAATCATTAAAAAATCATTCTGCTTAATAAAAAAATAAAAAACAATCCTTTCGGATTGTTATCTTTTAAATAAATGGTGCCTTCTGACGGAATCGAACCATCAACCTACTGATTACAAATCAGTTGCTCTGCCAATTGAGCTAAGAAGGCATCTTTATGGTGGGCGTTATTAGGATCGAACTAATGACCTTTTCCGTGTGAAGGAAACGCTCTCCCGCTGAGCTAAACGCCCAAAATAACGTCACTGTATATACGTTTGGTGGGTCTTAATGGACTTGAACCATCGACCTCACCCTTATCAGGGGTGCGCTCTAACCAACTGAGCTAAAGACCCGCGTATCTTAAACGCTTTATAAGTATAATGCATGAAGAGTACATTATGCAAGCATTTTTTAAATATTTTTTTACTTTTTAATATAATATGTAAAATATTGCATTATAAGTGTTATATAAATAAGAAATAAAGAATAATAATCATAAATTATTATTCTTTATAACTTCAATCCCACAAGGTGTAAGTTTACATATCATATTATCATCTACAGATTTTGTTAAGAATACTCCACCGCCAACTATAACATTATTTCCAATTACCGTTTTCCCACCAAGAATAGAAGCATTTGAATAAATCGTAACGTTATTTAATATTGTTGGATGACGCTTTTTATCTTTTAAATTATGACCATCTTTTAAAGATAACGCGCCTATTGTAACTCCTTGATAAATTTTAACATTATCACCAATTATAGCTGTTTCACCTATTACTATGCCAGTTCCATGATCAATGAAAAATGACTTTCCAATAGTTGCTCCAGGATTAATATCAACTCCAGTTCTTCCATGAGCATATTCTGTAATTATTCTAGCTAAAAATTTTAATCCTAATTTGTAAAAAACGTGAGCGATTCTATATGCACTGATTGCAATAAATCCAGGATAAGTTAGAACAATTTCTGAAAGAGAATTGCTTGCAGGATCGCCATCGTAAAGTGCTTTAATATCTAAAGTTAGAAGTTCTTTTAAATCATATAAATTAGAATAAAATTCATTTATTTTATCTTTATAGTCAATAAAAAATTTCCCAAAAGCATTTTTTAAATGAAGTTTACTACTATATAAAGCATTTTCTATATCTTCTTTTGTAAAATGTGTTTTGTAATAGTTTATAAATAATGCTAAGCGAATATCTTTATAGAATGAAACTACTTCACTTCTATTTAATAATAGTTCGTTCCTGTCAGAACTATTTTCTATATCTTTATATAACTTATCTGCTATTACATCAATCGAATAATCCATCTACACTCAAATACCTTTCTCCATTGTCCGGAAGAATGATAACAACATTCTTTCCTTTATATTTTTCATTGTCTAATTTTAATGCAGCCATTAATGCTGCTCCACTACTAATGCCAGCTAAAATTCCTTCTTCCTTAGCTAACATCCTAGCACCCTCGTAGCTTTCTTCATCTTGAACAGTAATAATTCTATCAACGTAGTTAGAATCATAAATTTCTGGTATAAAATTAGCTCCAATACCTTGAATTTTATGCGATGATGCGATTCCTTTGCTAACTAATGGTGATTTTTCAGGTTCAATTCCGATAACTTCTACATTTGGTATATTTTGCTTTAATGTTTTGCTTGTACCAATCAATGTTCCTGTAGTACCAAATCCAGCCATAAATACATCAACTTTATTGTTTAAATTATCCATAATTTCGTATGAAGTAGTCTCTTCGTGAGCCTTAGAATTAGCTTTATTGCTAAATTGATTTGCTAATACACAATTTTGATTTTCTTCCATATATTTAATTGAAGCATCAACAGCGCCTTTCATTCCAAGATTACCAGGCGTTAAAACTATTTTAGCACCATAAGCGTTCATCATTTTTCTTCTTTCTATAGAAGCAGTTTCTGGCATGAATATCACAAGCTTAATTTTAAGTGCCGCACAAATCATAGCTAAAGAAATACCTGTGTTACCACTTGTAGCTTCTAATATCGTTGAATCTTTTGCAATA
>CAUWDL010000013.1:0-18254 GCA_963557285.1 uncultured Bacilli bacterium
CGAGAATATTGCAAATATTCTTCAGTGTACTGTAGATAAAGTATCAATAAAAGCAGGAACTAATGAAAAAATGGATAGTGTAGGTGAATGCAAAGCAATAGAAGCTTACTGCGTATGCCTATTGGAGGAAATAAAATGATTAGTGAAAAAGTAAGAGTTAGATATGCTCCATCACCAACTGGATATTTACATATTGGTGGTGCAAGAAGCGCCTTATTTAATTACCTATATGCAAAAAAATATAATGGTGATTTCGTTTTTAGAATTGAAGATACCGATATTGAAAGAAATATTCCTGGTGCTGAAGAAAGTCAATTAAACGATTTAATTTGGCTTGGAATCATTCCAGATGAGTCAACAGAAAAACCAAATCCGTTATATGGTCCTTATAGACAAACTGAAAAACTTGATATTTATAAACAATATGCTCAAAAACTTATAGATATGGGCGTTGCTTATGAATGCTATTGCACTGAAGACGAATTAGCCCAAATGAAAGAGGAACAATTAGCGAATGGTGTAAAATCGTTTAAATATGATAGACATTGTTTAAATCTTACCGAAGAGGAAAAAGAAAAATATAGAAAAGAAGGCAGGAAGCCAACTATCAGAATTAAAATGTCTGAAAACCATGTTTTTAAGTTTAACGATTTAGTTAGGGGCGAAATTTCTTTTAACAGTAACGATATTGGTGATTTTGTAATTATGAAATCAAATGGTATCCCAACTTATAACTTTGCTGTTGTTATTGATGATCATTTGATGAAAATAACACATGTTTTAAGAGGTGAAGAACATTTATCTAATACTCCAAAGCAATTACAAATATATGAATATTTTGGTTGGGAACCACCAAAGTTTGGACACATGACAATTATTGTTAATCCAAATGGGAAAAAATTATCAAAACGTGATCACAATATTCTTCAATTTATGTCACAATATCGTGATTTAGGATATGTTCCAGAAGCAATTTTTAATTTTTTATTCTTGCTTGGGTGGACAAGTGATGATAATAGAGAAATTTTTACAAAAGAAGAAGCTATACAAGCTTTTGATCCTTCAAGATTATCATCTTCTCCTTCAATGTTTGATAATAAGAGATTATTGTGGACTAATCAATATTACGTAAAACATATGGACAATGATAAATATTTTGAATTTATTTTACCATTTGTTAAAAAAGCTAAATTACCAAAAAGTTATAGCGACAAGGAATTGAAAAGCATAAGTTTAATTTTTAAAAACGAAATTGAAACTGGATCACAAATTACTGATATGTTGAATGATATATTTGTCGAAAAAGAAAAATTAAACGAAGAAGAAGAACAAATTCTAAATAGTGAAAGTGCAAAAGTTGTTATACCTGCCTTTAAGGAAAAGCTTTCAAAATTAGAAATCATTGATCAAGAACATGTCAAATTCTTATTTAAAGAAATTCAAAAAGAAACAGGATTTAAAGGCAAAGATTTATATATGCCAATTAGAATAAAAATTACTGGCGCAATGCACGGCATTGAAATGTTTAATATTATTGATATTTTAGGCAAGGATGAAACTATTTCTCGCTTATAAAAATAGTATTTTTATTAAAAATTATTTATAATAACAAAAGAGGTTGAAAATATGGAAGAAAATTACAAGAACGAATCTATGGTTGATGTTGCATTTAGTATTTTAAGTCAAAAAAATACAGTGACATCATTTACAGATTTATTTAACGATGTAGCTACAAAATTAGAGTTAACACCTGAACAAAGAGCAGATGCAATTTCAAATTTCTATACAAATTTATCATTGGATGGAAGATTTGTTAATCTTGGAGATAATCAATGGGATTTAAGAACAAATCAAACATATGATAAGGTCCACATTGATATGAATGATGTTTATTCAGATATCGAAGAAGAAACTAAAGGAAATAGAGACCTTGAAGAATTTGATAACGATGAAATAGAAGCAGAAGGCTTAGACGAAGACGAGGAATTAGACGACTCTGAGGATCATGATTACGATTCATCTTCAAAAGAAGATATGTGATAGATTTTAAAAGGAGATTTTTATGGCATTAGTAAGCGCAGCAGAAATGATCAATAAAGCTCATGCTGGTCATTATGCTATTTGTGCATTCAATATCAATAATCTTGAATGGACAAAATCAATTTTATTAGCTTGTGAAAAAGCTAAAGCACCAGTTATTCTTGAGGTAAGTGAAGGTGCTTCTAAGTATATGTGCGGCTATAAACAAGTTGCTGATATGGTTAGAAATATTCATGATTATTTAAAAATAACTGTACCTGTTGCTTTACACCTTGACCACGGAACATATGAAGGTGCAAAAGCTTGTATTGAAGCAGGATTTACTTCAGTAATGTTCGATGGTTCACATTACGATTTTGAAGAAAACCTTGCAAAATCAAAGGAAATCATTGCTTTAGCACATGCTAAAGGTGTTTCGGTTGAATGTGAAGTCGGCGGAATTGGCGGGAGCGAAGATGGCGTTACAAGTGCTGGCGAAAAAGCAGATCCACAAGAATGTAAAATTATTTCGGATCTTGGCGTCGATTTTTTAGCTGCTGGTATTGGAAATATTCATGGAATTTATCCTGCTGATTGGAAAGGCTTAGATTTAAACAGACTTGAAGAAATTCAAGGCGCTACAAATGGTAAACCACTAGTATTACATGGTGGTACTGGTATCCCTTATGATATGGTTCGTAGCGCAATCAAACTTGGTGTTTCTAAAGTAAACATTAATACTGAGTTGCAATTAGTATTTGCTCAAGGAATTAGAGAATACATTGAAGCAGAAAAAGATTTAGACAAAAAAGGTAAAGGATTTGATCCTCGTAAGTTGTTAAAACCTGGATGCGAATGTATTGAAACTAAAGTTACAGAATTATTAAAAGAATTTGGTAGCTTCGGAAAAGCAGAATAAAAATATACCACCTTCCTTCCTGGTTAGGTGGTTTTTTATAGGAGAATATGTTTATGTATGAAAAAGAACTAAATGCTTCTCTTCAAATCGCAAAAGAAGCAATGGCTAACATTATGAATTATTATAATCATGGTTTTCACACTGAAATGAAGGATGATAATAGTCCAGTTACAGAAGCTGATAAAACTACTGATTTATTAATAAAAAGCTATTTAAGTAAATTATTCCCAACTTACTCTTTTTTAACAGAGGAAAGCGAAGATAATAAAGAACGACTTAATAATGATTATGTCTTTATTATTGATCCATTAGACGGAACAAAAGATTTTGTTCATAAGGATGGAGAGTTTACATGTAATATAGGATTATGTTATAAACACGAAATTGTAATGGGAGTAGTAGCAGTTCCAGCTAAAAATGAAATCTATTATGCAACAAAGGGCGATGGAGCATATAAAATCACTAATGATGGTAAGACTGTTAAATTAAACGTTAGCGACAAAACTAGTGATCTAACGTGCTTAACTAGTGTATTTCATTCAGCACAAGTTGAAATAGATACAATTCAAAAGCACAATGACAAAATTGCTCATGTAATAAAAAAAGGTTCAAGTTTAAAAGCGTGTGAAATAGCTGAAGGAAAAGCTGAAATTTCTTACCGTTTAACACAAGGCACTAAGGAATGGGATACTGCAGCCTTTACAATTATTGTTGAAGAAGCTGGAGGATATGTACTCAAATTAAATGGTGAAAAAATTCGATATAATCGTGAAGATGTTTATAATCGTGAAGGATATGTTATCGTAAATAAAAAAGAAAATATTTTATTATAAAAAAAGAAGGGACTCGTGTCACTTCTTTTTTTAGTTTGATGATTTAAGATTTTGGATGGCTTCTTGAACAGCTTGTTTATCACTTGCTAATCTAACAGCAATTACTCCTGGAACCTCTTCCATAAGTATAACTTCAACGCCACTTTCAATATCTTCATTGATTAAAGCACATCCTTCACATGCACCTGTAACGTTAACATAAACTATCCCGTTTTCATAACTATCAAATTCAACATCGCCACCATCTCTTTGAAGAAAAGGTCTAATTTTTTCTAATGTTTTTTTGATTAATTTAATTGTATCTTCATTTTCCATAGGAGTTATTTTAGATTCCTTTCTTAATTATTCAAGAATAATGCTAAAAAAAATCTCCATAGCGGAGATTAATTAACAATGTTTGGTGCCCGGGACCGGAATCGAACCGGTATGGTATTGCTACCACAGGATTTTAAGTCCTGCGCGTCTACCTATTCCGCCACCTGGGCATCAATAAATTGGTGACTCATTGGAGATTCGAACTCCAGACCCCTTGATTAAAAGTCAAGTGCTCTACCGACTGAGCTAATGAGTCATATGTAATAAATTTGGCTGGGGTGGCTGGACTCGAACCAGCGGAATGACAGAGTCAAAGTCTGTTGCCTTACCTCTTGGCTACACCCCAAGACCTTGTGGTGGGAGGGGGCAGATTCGAACTGCCGAACCCGAAGGAATTGATTTACAGTCAACCGCGTTTAGCCACTTCGCTACCCTCCCGGGTATTTATTGCACTAATTGGTGGATGTTAGAGGGCTCGAACCTCTGACCTCCGCCGTGTAAAGGCGATGCTCTCCCAACTGAGCTAAACATCCATCCTATATACACGACTTACGCGTGCTTAAATAATATATCAAAGGCTCTAGAGTTTTGTCAATACATAATTTAAAAAATATTTATTTTTTATAATGTTTGATTACTTTCAAACTAAATTTATAAAAAAAGACGATTTATGAAAAAATAATTAGTTTTACATAAATCGTCAAAATAACTTTAATAAACAATTAATAGCCTTTTTTCCCTAATAAATGGAACATATTACGTTTATATACTTCGACACCAGGTTGATTGAATGGATTTACTTGTAATAAATATCCTTCCATTGCACACGCTTTCATACAGAAATACATGTAAAGACCTAATGATTGTGGACCTAAACTATCTAATTCTATTGAAATATTAGGAACTTTACCATCTTTAGCATGTGCTATTGTAGTGCCTTCATGAGCTTTTTTGCAAACGTATGATAATTTTTTGCCTGCGATGTAATTCATCCCATCTAAGTTTTCAGCATCATATGGTATCTCAATATCTAAATTAGGCTCTTTGAATGTTAAAACTGTTTCGAAAAGTATTTTACTTCCATCTTGGATAAATTGGCCGAGAGAATGGAGATCTGTAGTGAAAATAGAACTAACGACTAGCAAGCCTTTTTGATTTTTTCCGTTTGATTCGTCAAATAATTGTTTTGACCATTCATTAAGCATAGCAAGTCTAGGCTCGTAGCAGACATCCATTTCAACTTTATAACCTTGATTATATAATGCGTTTTTTTGGCATGCGTATTGATAAGCGAGATTTTCTTCTAATTTTGGACTTGAGAATAATTTTTCTCCATCTATAAATCCTTGAATGAAATTGGAAATGTTAATCCCAGCGACAGCAATTGGAAATAGGCCAACTGGAGAAATAACAGAAAATCTTCCGCCAATATTACTAGGAAGTATAAAAGTTGTATACCCTTCTTTGTCAGACAATTGTTTAAGTGCGCCTTTTTCTTTGTCTGTAATAGCAACAATTGCCTTTCTGGCACCATCTTTTCCGAGCTTGTTTTCTAATTTCTCTTTTAAAATTCTAAACGCTATGCTTGTTTCTGTTGTAGTTCCAGATTTAGAAATTACACAAACACAAAAATTTTTATTATCTAAATGATTGAGTGTTTGTGCAGTATAATTGCTATCCAATGTTTGACCTAGATAAACAATTTCCATTTTGTCATTACTATATAAGCCATTAATAGCCTCAATTACAGCTCTTGCTCCGAGGTAACTTCCACCGATGCCACAAACAACTAATGTATCGAAATTTTCTCTAAAATAATTAGCTTTTTCATTTATTTCATCAATTAATGTTTTGTTAATCGAAGAAGCATAATTAAGCCATCCAAGAAAATCACTTCCAGCCCCTGTGCCTTCGCTTAACAATTTATCGTAACTTGTAACAAAATCACGATACGAATTAAATTGAAATTGTTTTTCTTTTTCAACAAAATCAAAACTAAGATTTAATCCCATCTTTACTTTCCCTTTCTAATTCATCAGAAATCATTTTAGGTAAAGTTTTCTCTAATTTAGAAAAGTTGATATCCTTAATATATGATGTTATTTTTTTGGATGGAAGAATTTTTCTAAATTCATTAAGATCATCTGGCAAGTCTTTGATTGAGACTTTTAAAAATTTTGTCGATTTATCAATAGATTTAACTAAAACTGTAATACTGTCTCCTACTTTAAAAAAGGTGTGGATGTTATTAACAAAATTAGTTGAAATTTCACTAATATGTAATAAACCAATATAGCCACCTTCGAATGACAAAAAAGCACCATATTTTTTAATACTGGTGATAATTCCTTTGGCAATACTGTTTTCTTTATAAATTATTTCCTGATACATATTAGCCCCCGATTAATTTTTTAAATAAAAATAAATCGTCAAATGTAGTGATCTTAAAGTTAAACTTTTCACCTTCAACAATTTTAACTTTACCGCCATTTATTATAGCAAGGGATGTATCATCTGTAAAATTATTTAAATTTGAATTTATAGCATATTGATGGGCTTTAAAAATAAAGTTGAGATTAAAACCTTGTGGAGTTTGAAGCATTAGATATTTACTTCTATCTTCATTATTATCAATATAATCATGCTTCGAAGACAAGCAAAGCGAATCTATCATTGTTAAAGCAGGAACAACTGCGACCTCATTGTTTAATTCTTTTATTATATTATTAATGAGTTTAAAAGTAACTAAAGGTCTACACGCATCGTGTATTAAAATTTTATCGTTTAGATTTGATGATATAGAATGGGCTCTCTGTAGAGCGTTAAATACACTTTCTTGCCTTGTTGGTCCGCCAGTAACGATTTCTATTCGATGAGTAATGTTTAAATTTGCTATACGATTTATAATGTGTCCTTTATCTTTTTCGTTGACTACTAAAATAATGCAATCGATTTCTTTTATTGCGTCAAAAGTTTTTAATGAATATTCAAATATTTCAAGTTTATTAATTTCTATAAATTGCTTTGGTATATCAAGTTGCATTCTTGATCCGGTTCCAGCAAGCATAAGAGAAGCAAATATCATAGAATTTTTTCAGTCTTTTCCTTCTTACTATTTAATGTTTCTCTAATAGAAATACTATCAATAATAAGCTTAACGACCTTTTCTAATTCAGAACCAGATGAATAGTCTGACTTACAAATGTAATTTACACGACCATCTTCAAAAAGATTTGCAACTTTTTCAATTTTTTCTTTAGGATAAACTGCGATGCTATTTCCACCGTTTTGCTTAACCAAAACCATACATGGTACATCAGTCATACCGTCTCCTAAATAAATCATATTTTGATAAATAATTCTTCTTTTTTCTGCTTTTGCGTTGACTTTAGTGTCATCGTTATTATCGATGGCTCCTTTTGAGATTCTAAAGATGTATTGTGTTTTTAATGTGTAATTGATAGTTGTACGTGGCCAAAAAGCTTCACCGTTTTCGTCAAACAAATATTCGCATCCAAAAACTTGTTTGAATTCTTTGAAAATAGGACAACCTTCAACAATTTCTTTATTGCCACTAGTAATTAAGTAATGTTCACAAATCAACCCTTTTGATTTTGCATATTCATTAATACGTGAAAACCAAGTAGTTACTCCATTATAAAAACGAATGTTTTTTCCGCATTCATATAGAAATTCTTTTGTTAGTTTAATACCTTTTTCTTTTGAAACTTTTATCATCATATAAAGATAACCAAGAATTTTATCCATATCATATTTTTTACAAAATTCCTCAGTCATTTTCCAAAACTCTTCTGGAGTATATCCTAGTTGTGGGATAAACGAAAAGTTTTGCATATCTTCTAACGCTAAGGTTCTATCAAAGTCGTACATTAAAGCTATAATTGGTTTTGCCATAAAAATCTCCTTTTTATATCCTATCAAAAATGTGGAAATTAGTCAAAAAACGTGCTATTTTATCGATATGTTTCTAAATATTTTAGTTAGTGTAGATTACAATGCTATTTTAATAACAATCACTGTGATTGCTATTATGATTTTAATTTTATACATGACTTTAATTATCTTATCTTTTAGCTTTATGCATGTTTTTAAGAAAAAAATAAATAAAGGCAAAGAAGTTATTAATGTTGTTCTCTTTCAAAAATATGAGTCTCTTATGAAAATCTCTGAACTTTATAAAGATATAATACCAGCAGACTCTCCTTTAGCGATTTTTGGAACAAATGAATATTTAAAAAAATATAATGTATTAAAAGCTGAAGAATTTGAAAATTTCTATAACTACAGTGAATCAATCTTAAATGAAGCAAAAAAAGTTTTTGTTAATTACGACTTAGAAGATATGTCGCTAATAAATGAAATTTTCAACACAATTGAAGAATTGAATAAAAAGTATTTTGAAGCAATACAACTTTATAACACAAATGTTATTGGATATAACTATTGGAGAGATCTATTCTCTACTAGATGGCTTAAAAATTTATTATTTATCAAAAAAATAGATACTATTAAATAGAAAGAGGTACAAATATGAAATTTGAAGATATGCCCTTAAGAATACCAACTGAAGAAGGTTTCAAACAAAAAATTGAACCATTAATTATTGGCATTGAAAATGCAAAAACAAAAGATGAAGCAATTGATATTGTTAAACAGTTCTTTAATTTAATCGATGAAGTAGAAACTGATTCTACAATAATTAGCATTAGATCATCTATTGATACTAGAGATGAAGTATATAAAGATGCTTATGAAAAAGTTTGCGATGTTAACCCAATTATTGAAAACTATAAACAAACTTTTTATAAAAAATTAGTAAATTCTCTTTTTAGAAGTGATCTAGAAAATAGATTTGGAAAATTACTTTTTGAACGTATTGAATCTGGATTTAAATGTTTTAATGAAAGCATAATTTCAGAATTGCAAGAAGAAGGAAAATTAGCAAATCAATATGATGCGTTGGTTGCTAGTGCTCAAATTGAATATAACGGTGAAATATATAACTTATCTCAAATTGCTAAATTTATGAGTAGCCCAGATAGAAAAGTTAGAGAAGAATCTTTTAAATTATATTGGGGATTTTTAGAATCGATTGATGACCAAATAGGCGAAATTTACGATAAGTTAGTTAAGTTGAGAGACACAATGGCTAAGAAATTAGGATTTAAGAATTTTATTGAACTTGGCTATCTGAAACTTGGCAGATTGGATTATAATGCGCAAATGGTTAAAGAATATCGTGACCAAATTTATAGAGATGTTGTGCCTGTTGTAAAGTCTTTAAGAGAAAGACAACTTGAAAGAATCAATATTAAAAAACCAGAACCATTTGATTTTAATTTAGATTTTTTAAGTGGTAACGCTAAGCCTTGTGGCGATACCCAATATTTGGTTAACTGTGCGAATGAAATGTATCATGAAATGAGTCAAGAATCAGGAAAATTCTTTGAATTCATGGTAGATAATCATTTACTAGATCTAGATGCTAAAGCTGGCAAACAAGGCGGAGGTTATATGACTTATATTCCACGCTATAAGGCTCCATTTATTTTTTCTAATAGTAATGGAACAAGCGGAGATGTTGATACATTAACTCATGAAGTTGGTCATGCTTTCCAAGGATATTTAGGATCGAATATTGAAGTTCCAGATTATAGAATGCCAACGCTTGAAGCGTGTGAGATTGATTCAATGTCTATGGAATTCTTTGCCTGGCCTTGGATGAATTTATTTTTTGGTGAGCAAGCTGATAAATATAGATTTTCTCATTTAGATAGCGCAATTTCATTTTTGCCATATGGTGTAGAAGTTGATGAATTTCAACATTTTGTTTATGAGCATCCAGAAGTTGGTCATAAAGAAAGATGCGAGGAATGGAGTAAATTAGAAAAGAAATATCGTCCTTGGCTTAATTATGAAAACTATCCATTCTTAAAAAATGGGCATTATTGGATAAAACAATCTCATATATTCAGCATTCCATTTTATTATATTGATTATACTTTAGCGCAAGTTTTAGCCTTAGAATTTAAGAATGAAATGGAAGATAATCGCGCAAAAGCATGGGAAAAGTATGTAAAACTATTAAAAATGGGTGGAAAATATCCATTTCTTGAATTGCTAAAAAAAGATGGTCTAATGAATCCATTTGTAGAAGGAACGGTTAAGAAGATAATTGAACCTTAAATAAATGTCTTAAATTCATTTGATGATAAAAATATGTAATTAAAATTGAAAAAAAAGCACGTTCAGATGTTTTGTGTTAATGAAAGCATAAAACGAACGTGCTTTTTTAAGGAGGTGATGCCAATATTATAAACGAATATTAAACAGTTTAATTAGTTCTTTTCCGACACCATCATCATTGTTATTGAAAGTTGTAATGTTCTTAGCGTATTTTGTTAAATTTGGATTCCCATTTCTCATTAAAAATGAGTGTTTGTAATCATTTAACATTTCCATATCGTTATCACTATCTCCAAAAACAATAATATTGTCTTTTTTGATGTGATAAAAATTTGCTACATCTTGAATAGCACGTGATTTAGAAACACCAGTTGTGTAGAGCTCACAATAAGTTCCACCATACCAAAATCTTATTGATACATCATGGTATTTTTTCATCACTTCATTTATCTTATCTTCAACGTTTTCAATGCTCTCATTAAAATGCATGACACACGTATAGACATCATCCTTAATTGTTTCGTTTAAGGGACCTTTTACTAGTTTCATATTTGTTTTATCGTAAAAAGCGAATAGAAAATTATCTTCTTCATTACAATAAATTGTATCGATATTTTCACTCATTGCACCTGTTATAAGATTTTTATCGATAAGATCCTTATAAATCTTTTTAACAGTTTCACCTTTTATAATATATGAAATTTCTTTGAATGAAGTATCGTGTATGTTTGTAGCTAAATGGCCGTTATAACAAATGATTGGTGACTTTTTTAAGCCAACAATATTTTCGTGATAATATTGTGCACTTCTTAAAGCACGACCAGTACATAGAATGACAAGATTGCCACTTAACTCAAGAGCTTGAAGGACTTTAATATTTAATGGTGAGATATTTTTATCATCATTTAATAGCGTACCATCTAGATCGATAGCGATTAAATGCTTTTCTTGTAAATTAATCATGTTGATATAATCCTACTGTTTTCTTAACTTTACGTAGTGTTTTGTTAGCGATATATGATGCCTTTTTCGCACCATCACTTAATACTTTATCTATGATACCGCTATTAAGAATTTCTTTATAACGCTTTTGGAATGGTTCTAAAACTTCGACAACTTTATCTGCAACTTGCTTTTTAAATTCTCCGTATTGTTCAAGACCAGCAAAATGATTTTCTGCTTCTTCAATTGAGATATCACTTAAAGCTGCGTAGATTGTCAATAAGTTAGAAATGCCTGGCTTGTTTACTGGATCATATTTTACTTCGTGACCTGTATCTGTAACAGCTGACATTATTTTCTTTCTAATTACATTAATATCATCCTTTAAGAAAATATCTCCCTTAGGATCTGATTTTGACATTTTTCTTGTTGGATCTGATAAAGACATTATTCTTGATCCAACAGCAGGTTTAACCGCTTTTGGCATAACAAACAATTCTTTTTTGTATCTCTCGTTCATTCTATGAACTACTGTTCTAGTAAGTTCAACGTGTTGTGTTTGATCATCGCCGACTGGTACAATATCTGCATTGTAAAGTAGAATATCGCACGCCATTAGGACAGGGTAAGCAAATAAGCCAACACCGATTGCTTCATTATTTAATTTTTGTGATTTCTCTTTAAACTGTGTCATTCTGCTTAACTCACCCATGTATAAATAATTAATAAGTATTGAGTTAAGTTCAGCATGAGCACTAACATCACTTTGTAAGAATATTGTTGTTTTTTCTGGATCTAATCCAGCTGCTAAATAAAATGCTACTATATCTTTCGTATTACTTCTTAAAAAAGCTGGATCTATTGGCAATGTTAAAGCATGAAGGTCAGCAATAAAAATAAATGTTTCGTAATCGTCTTGAAATTTTTTGAATTCTCTTAAAGCACCAATATAATTACCTAGTGTCAAATTTCCAGTAGGTTTGATGCCACTTAACGCTCTTTTCTTTTCCATTATTATGCTCCTTTTACTTTGCATATTATACATTAATAGATATTAAAAATATAGATACATAGTATGTGAAAAAAATGTAAAGAATTGTCAAAAATTATTATAGATTTATTGATTTAGATATAGTTAATGCGAAAAATAAAAACTAAATACTCAATTTATATAAAATGTTATTCCGTTATGTTATTATTTAAAACTAGAAGGTAATATTTATGAAGGAAATTAAGTTTTATAACACACTAACAAATAAAGTTGAACTATTTAAGCCGATTAAAGAGGGTGAGGTTTCTATGTACGTATGTGGACCTACAGTTTATAATGATCCTCATATTGGAAACATGAGACCGGTTGTTTTCTTTGATACTTTTAGAAAGTATTTAGAATATATAGGATATAAAGTTAAATATGTCTCAAATATTACGGATGTTGATGATAAAATTATTAATAAAGCGATAGAAGAAAACGTTCCAGAAACAACGATTACTGATAGATATATTGGTGAATATAAAAAATGTTTAGAATTGCTCAATGTTGCACCACAATACTCAAATCCTAGAGTTACTGATTATATGGATTCAATAATAAAATATATAAATAATTTGGTTAATATTGGTGCAGCTTATGTTGTTGATGGAGATGTATTTTTTGATGTAGCAAAAGATGAAAAATATGGAGAACTTTCCAAGATTGAAATTGACAACCTTAAATCTGGTGCTCGTGTGGAGGAAAACTCGAAAAAGAAAAATTCACTTGATTTTGCACTTTGGAAGAAGACTGACAAAGGTATCAAATGGGAATCTCCATGGGGCGAAGGACGCCCAGGATGGCACACTGAATGTTGTGTTATGATTGATTCTATATTTAAAGATATTATTGACATACATGGTGGTGGAATGGATTTAAGATTTCCGCATCATGAAAATGAAATAGCACAAGCCGAAATGACGCATCATAATCACCTTGCTAATTATTGGATTCATAATGCGATGATGAATATCAAAGGTGAAAAAATGTCTAAATCTCTCGGGAATGTAATATTAGCTAAAGATGCAATTAAAGACTATGGTAGTGATCTTGTTAGACTTACTTTAATAAATGCTCCTTACCGCTCGATAATTAATTTTAGTGATAAAACTTTGGCTGACAACCAATCAATATTACAAAAATTAAGCTCATGTTATAAACAATTGAATTTATTTGCAAACTTACATGGATTATTTGATAAATTGCCAAAGCATTCCATCAAAATAGAGCCATTTTTGGATGCTCTTTCTAACGATATTAATATAAGTAATGGTGTAACTGAAATGCTTGAATTAATTAAAAATTCCAACATGTTATTAAGACAAAAAGTGGAAAACTTTTCTGAGATTGTGGAAAACTTTTCTACCCTATCGGACATTTGCCACATACTTGGGCTAAGTTTTAGACCAACAAAAATTAGTGAGCAAAATATTTCGCTTTATAAAGACTATTTAAGTGCTAAAGACGCCAAGGATTACGAATTATCAGATAGATTGAGGAACAAATTAATAGAAATTAATATTTTATAAATATTACTTTTCGAACACTCAATTAATGAAAAAAATTACTAGAAAAGGAATGAAGAATATGCCTATAATTGGAACTACAAATTCAATTCGTGCTGGTTTAGAGGCAGGTACGATTGAAAGAATTTTCGTCACTGAGAACTATAAAAATGAGCAAATACTTAAACTTGCTAAGAATAATAGAGTTCCTGTTGAAACAGTTACAAAAGACAAAATCAATTCACTTTGTAAAAATTGCCAAGGCGCATGCGCAAAAATGAAAGATGTCCACACTGTTGGTGTTGATGAAATAATTCACTTTGCAAACAAAAAGACAAACCCTATCGTTGTTATGCTTGACGAATTAAATGATCCTCATAATTTAGGAGCGATTCTAAGAAGCTGTGATGCATTTGATGTAAGCGGAGTTGTCTACAAGAAAAGAGGACAAGTGTCTTTAAATGAAACTGTTATAAAAATCTCAACTGGCGCAGCTAATTTTGTTAAGTGTGCCGAGGTCACGAATTTATCACAAACAATTCAAAAATTTAAAGATAATGGTTTCTGGGTTTTTGGATTAGATGGAGATAGTGATAAAAATTTATCAGACGCTCCGAAAGATATTCCAATATTACTTATCACTGGGTCTGAAGGGTTTGGCATTTCTAAACTTGTATTAAAGAACTGTGATATGATTTTAAAAATTCCTATGATGGGAAAGGTTAACTGTCTGAATGCGAGTGTAGCATGTGGCATAGCACTTTATGCCATGCGTAATAGATAATTTATCATGTTAAATCATTTATGACTTTAGCAATTACAAATGAATTGCTTAGTTCATGCGAAATAAAAACTGTCATAATAAAGACAAAAACAGAAATTAATTTTGCACTAAGCTTTTACGACTATATTAAAAATTTAGTCACACCTGTTTACTATGCATTAGCTTGTAAACATTCACAAGAACCAAAATATAAAACAATTTTTAAAGATTGTTTAGAAGACATATTTATGTATGTGCTCGGAGATGAAGAAAGAACATATGTAAATTTCAATTCTTACATTCGAAAGAGATTTGAATTTTATTTTTTAAATTATCTTCGAAAACTAAAAGCAGAGTATGAAAAAAATGTAACATTAGACGATGAATGCATTTCTTCAAAATATTTTTATGAATTATCTGAACTTAGTAGCTATCGCTACCAAGATGAAAAGTTCAACGCTGTAAAGAAATATATAAAACAATTTCCACATGAATTTACTTATAGTCATGTGTCTATGCTGACGATGTTTTGCGCTGGCTATACTATCAATGAAATAGCTAATTATTTTGGGTGTAGTTTTGGTAAGGTTAAGGCTGAACTTGACCGCTTGTTAAACTTCTTAAAACATAGTTACTTTGGAATTCATTAGATTATGTTTTTAAACTTAAATTATTCGATCTAGCAAATAAATTCAGTAAATATTTGACTTTAAACTTTGTGAAAGTTATCATTTATGATAGTTTGTATATATAGAGGGTTAATTTATGAGAAAAAAAGTTATTTTAATTTGCTCGGAATGTCTTTCTAGAAACTATACAACAACTAAAAAAGTAGAAGATAGTACTACTCGAATTGAACTTCGAAAATTTTGCCCACATTGTGGAAAGTATACGATTCACAAAGAAAGCAAATAGGAGACTTAAAAATGAAAAAGATTGGAAATTATTTCAGAGGTGTCGTAAGAGAAGGCAAGCGTGTTAAATGGCCTAAGAAGGATGTTTTCTTACCAGCAGTTGCTGTTGTTATATCGATTGCAATATTTGCTGCTATATTCCTTGTTTTAGAAGACTATGCTTCAGGTATTTTAGTTGCACAACTTAGAGATGCATTTGAATCAATTAGAGGATAGTAAAGATGGAACAAGAGAACAAATTAGCTGAAAAACAATGGTATATTGCTACAACTTATAGCGGCCATGAACAAAAGGTTGCTGATAACATTAAAAGACGTATTGAAAGTATGAATCTCAAAGATTATATTTTCAGAATCGTTGTTGCTGAAGAAGAAATTCCTGAAAAAGATAAGAACGGCCAACAAAAAATGGTAAAAAATAAAGAAACAGGAATTGAAGAACCTAAAATGAAGATTGAAAATCTTTATCCTGGTTATGTCTTCGTAGAAATGATTATGACTGATGAAAGTTGGTTCATGATTAGAAATACACCAGGTGTTACAGGAATAGCTGGATCAAGTGGTGGTGGTCAAAAGCCAACTCCGGTTTCAAGCAGAGAAATAGAAGCTGTATTGAAGAGAATGGGAATGGTTGATAGTTCTATGTATGATGGTTACCATGTTGGCGATTTAGTTAAAGTTATTCATGGAACATTCGATAACATTGAGGGAAGAATTATTTCTATCAATAAGGAAACTAATACAGTTACAGTTGAAGCTGTTTTCTTTGGAAGAAGAACACCTGTTGAAGTTGATTTTAGCGAAATTATTAAGATATAAAAAATGCGGATTATTCCGCATTTTTTATTGATAATATTTATTGCAAAAAAATTGCATTAATTTACAGTTTATTTTAATTTTTTGAAATTATACAAGAAAAACCATTGACTAATGTTACCAATTATATTATAATTCTCGAGCGTGTTATACATAAATGTATTTTCACAGCGGTGGGAGAAGAGGCGAACTACTTCGAAACCACAGCACATTGAAAGGAGAATTAAACAATGGGTAAAAAAGTCGCAAAAGTACTCAAAATGGAATTACCTGGTGGTGAAGCAAAACCAGGACCAAAACTTGCTAGTGCTGGTGTTGTAATGCCAAAGTTCTGTACAGAATTTAATGCAAAAACAGCAGATAGAAAAGGTGAGGTTGTCCCTGTCATTATTACTGCATACGAAGATAAAACCTTCAGTATGGAAATTAAGACATCACCTGTTACTGGTTTATTATTAAAGGCAGCTGGAGTTAAAAAAGGAAGTGCTAATAGTAAAACGACAATAGTTGGACAAGTTACAAAGGCAGACATCAAAAAGATTGCTGAATATAAAATGCCAGATCTTAATGCAAACGATGTCGAAGCTGCAATCAAAATTGTTGAAGGCAGTGCAAAAAATATGGGCATTAAGGTAGTTGATTAATTGGAGGGATGCTAAATGAAACACGGTAAGAAATATGAAGCAGCTTTAAAATTAATCGATAAAACAAAAACATATACTATCGAAGAAGCTTGCGAATTAATTAAAAACACATCAACAACTAAGTTTGATTCAACTGTATCAGTTGCAATGAAACTTAACATCAATACAAAAAAGGCTGATCAACAAATTAGAGGAACAGTTATTCTTCCAGCAGGAACTGGAAAAGATGTTAGAGTTGTTGCTTTAACAAATAAAGTTGATGAAGCTTTAAAAGCTGGCGCAAATTATGCTGGTGGTAAAGAATTACTTGAAAAAATCGTCAATGAAAAATGGTTTGATTTCGACGTAATTTGTGCAACTCCAGAAATGATGGGTGAAATTGGTAAAAATGGTAGAGTTTTAGGACCTAAAGGTTTAATGCCAAACCCAAAAACTGGAACAGTTGGACCAGACATTGCAAAAATGGTTAAAGAATTAAAAGCTGGTAAAGTCGAATATAGAGCTGATAGAGATGGAAACGTCAATGTTGGTGTAGGTAAAGTCTCATTCACAAAAGAACAATTATCAGAAAATGTTAGCACTATTGTTAACCAAATTCTTAAAGTAAGACCAAGCACAGTCAAAGGAAACTATGTCTTAGGATGCTTCATTGCTACAACAATGGGCCCATCAATTAAGATTGGTTTCTAATTAAAAATTGTTTAGTAGGCAAATATACCAAAGACAGTAACGGATGTAAGTCTTAATTATGTTACCGAGGTTGTATTTATAGATCCTCATGTATATTTAGCCTCGAAATATATTAAGGAGGTAAAAAATGAATCAAGAAGTTTTAAAGCAAAAAGAAGCAGTTGTTTCAGAAGTTACTGACTTAGTGAAAAAGAGTAAAGCAGTTGTAGTTTGCGAATATCGTGGATTATCAGTTGCTGATATTACTTCATTAAGAAAAGAACTAAGAGAAAAGAACGCTAAAGCTAATGTTTACAAAAACAGTTTAGTTACAAGAGCAATCGATTCTTTAGAACAACAAGAATTCAACACTTATTTAACTGGACCAAACCTCTTCATCTTTATGGATGATTATTCAAATGGTTCATTAAAATTTGTTGCAAAATTTGCTAAAAAGCACGAAGAATTCCAAATTAAAGGTGGAATCATCGAAGGTAAAGTAAGTGATGCTGATACAGTTAAAACACTTGCACAATTACCAGGAAAAGAAGGACTTGTTTCTATGTTATTAAGCGTATTACAAGCTCCAATGAGAAATTTAGCTTACAGCTTAAGCCAAGTTTCAGAAAAGAAATAACTATTTGCTAATTATTAGGAGGAAATGAAAATGGCAAAA